>CAZCRB010000023.1:0-17954 GCA_964500985.1 uncultured Eubacteriales bacterium | reverse complement strand
AATCTGCGCGCAGTCGACGGCGACGGGTCGCACGGGCTCAACGCGGGGATCATCGACGAGTGGACGTGGGAGACCACGTTCCTGTTCATCGTCGGCGCCTACGTGCTGTTCTTCCCGCTCGCGTTCTACGTCCTGTGGCGCACGAAGAAGATCCCGCGGTTCCAGAAGCTCGTGTTCAGCGCGCTGATGCTCGCGGGCATCGTGGCGGTCGTCAACGGGCTCGTGCGCGGCTAGCGGCGCCCCGCGTCGCGCAGCGCGGCGGCCAGCGCATCGACGTGTGCCGCCGAGCCGTCGGGCAAGTCGAGCCAGATTGCGCGACGCCCGTGGGCGGCCAAGGTGACCAGGTCGCCTTGCGCCTGGGCCCGGTACAGCTCACGCAGCGTCCACGGCTTTCCCGGCACCGCCATGTCCGCGCCGCCGCGCGCCGTCACCACGAGGAAGACGCCCTGGTTCGCGCCGCCCTTGTGGAGCTGCCCGGTCGAGTGAAGGTAGCGCGGGCCCAGCTCGAGGCAGACCGCGGCACCGGTCGACGCGCTCAGCGCCGGTATCGCCGGTCCGAGCACGTCGAACACCGGCTCCTGAGGCAGGTAGGCGAGCACGGCGAGAAAGTCGTTGCGGCCGAGCGCTCCGGTGGCGACGCCGACGACGTCGGCGAGCGTCTCGACGGACCGGTGAGGCGGCAGGGCCCCGGTCATCGTGCACGCCACCCCCTCGACGGTCACCGTCGGCTCGGGTACCGGCGCGCCCTCGAGTACGGCGGCGGTCGCCGCTTTGGCCTCGGCGACGTTGGGCTCGTCGAACGGATTGACCCCGATGAGGAAGCCCACGAGCGCGACCGCGTGCTCCCAGCACACGAACGCCGCGAACAGGTCCTCGGGGTCCTCGAGCACGGTCTCGAAGACCGGGTGGTGTTCGGCGATCCCGGCCGCCCAACGGGCGAGCTTCTCGTCGCTTGCGTAGCGTACGACCGCGATCGCGCGGTCCTCGCCGAGTTCCTCGGGGTGGCCGGCGCTCAGGTCGACCACCGGCACGACGCCGGTGTTGCGCTTGCCGAGCGACTCGGCCACGAGCTGCTCGCCCCACAGGCCGAACGTCTCAAGCCCCGGTGAGGAGACGAACGTGAGCTTGTCGCGGTGCGCGAAGTGGGCGTCGGCGATGAAGGCGGCCAGCCCGGCGGCGGGGTTCTCGTGCGCGGGAAGGTCGCAGGCGGCCTCCATGTCGGCCGCCGCGTCGAGCAGGCCGTCGAGGTCGGCATCGAGCAGGGCCGCGGTCAGCAGGCCAAAGACGGTCAGGGCCGAGAAGCGTCCCCCGACTGCGGGCGGGGAGGCCAGCGCGCAGCGGAAGCCGTCCGCCTGCGCGAGCGCCTCGAGGCTTGTGCCCGGGTCGGTGACCGCGACGAAGCGCGCGCCCGCCGCCGCGCCGAGCGCCTCGTCGAAGCGGGGTCGCACGATCGCGTAGAGGGCGTTGGGCTCGATGGTGCCGCCCGACTTGCTCGCGACCACGACGAGCGTGCTCGCCGGATCGATCTCGGACAGCGTCGCAAGGACCGTCGCCGGGTCGGTGGTGTCGAGCACCCGCAACCGGACCGAGGAGCGGTTCGCGACCGCTCCGATGACGAGCGACGCGAGCGAGCTGCCGCCCATCCCGAGCAGCACGACGTCGGTCAGGCCCTCGGCGCGCACGGCTTCGGCCAGGGCCCGGACGGCCCCGACCGTGTCGGCACTCTCGCTCGCGAGGTGCGTCCAGCCGAGGCGCTCGGCGATGAGTTGCTGCTCGGCGGCGTCGGGGGAGAACAGCGATGCATCTCGGCCCCGCAGACGGGTCACGGCGTCCGCCGATGCGATTCTGTCGAGCGAGTCCATCACGGTTCCCTCCTCGAGGCGTCGCTGGGGTATATGCCCGGGTCGGCCTCGTCGATGCCGGCCGCCTCGAGCGGGACCGTCTCGACGACCTCGCGCGATTCGAGCCGCGCGACCAGGATGCCGCCGGTCACGACGAGCGCCCCGCCGGCGACGGTGGCGATGGTGAGCGGCTCGCCGAGGAACAGTGCGGCGAACGCGACGGCCGCCGCCGGCTCGACGTAGGTGAGGATGGCGGCGTGGTCGGTGCGCACGCGGCGCAGCCCCGACAGGAAGATGAAGCCCGCCACGGCGGTCTGCACGATGCCGAGCGTCACGAGCGCCGCGTAGGCGCCCGCCGTGGTCGGCCCGTCGCCGCGCAGGTACGCCGAGGCCACGAGCGGCAGGAGCACCACCACGGCGACGAGGTACTCGATCAGCATGAGCGCGCCGCTCGAGATGCCGCGCAGGATCTTCTTGGAGCGCAGCAGGAGCGTCGCGTACGTGATGGCGCTCGCGAAGGCCATCGCCGCCCCGATCAGCTCGCGCCGGCCGGCGAGGGCGAGCCCCTGCGGCGCGAGGATGACGACGATCCCGCCCAAGGCAAGCGCGAGCGGCATGACGATGCGGGCGTCGAACCGCTCCTTGGTGACGAAGGGCGCGAACACCGCGACGAAGACCGGACCACAGTAGGCGAGCAGCTCGGCGGTGGCGACGTTGGTGTAGTCGAGCGCCGTCATGAACAGGAACCAGTTCAGCGTAAGCAGCAGCCCCTGGACGCTCACCTGGATCCACTTGGCGCGCGGAAGCGTCGCGAGCTCCTTGAGGCGGCCGGTGGCCAGCATCCAGCCGCCTACCACTAGGCCCGCACAGGCCATGCGGAAGAAGACGGTGATCGTCGGGGCGCCATCGGCCGCGCGCACGAGCAGCGGGATGGTTCCCCACAGCAGGCCGGCAGTGGCGATGCGTCCAAGACCGCCGAGGCGCTGCTCGCGGGTGTAGGCGTGCTCGTCAGGAGTCATGACGAACAGTCTAGCCGAGACCGACTCGTGCGGGTCGCGGTCCTAGCAGATGCGCGGCAACTGCTCGCCCACGAGCATGTCCATGATGCGGGTCGCGCCGAACGACGTCTTCACGTAGACCTTGCCGGCGGAACCCTCGGCGACCGTCCCGATGATCGCGGCCTGCTCGCCGTACGGGCTCGCCTTCATCGCGGCCAGCGCGGCCTCGGCCTGCTCGGCGGGGACGATGGCGACCATCTTGCCCTCGTTGGCGACCTGGAAGACGTCGTAGCCGAGCATCTCGCTCGCGCCACGCACCTGCGGGTTGACCGGCACGGCGGTCTCCTCGACCGTGATCGAGACACCGGAGGCGTCGGCGATCTCGTTGAGCGCGCTCGCCAGGCCGCCGCGGGTGGGGTCGCGGAAGCAGCGCACGTCGGGGGCGGCCTCCAGCACGTTGGCGATCAGCGCGTTGAGGGGCGCCGCGTCGGTCTCGATGTCGGTCTCGAACTCGAGGCCCTCGCGGGTGGAGACGATGGCGATGCCGTGGTCTCCCAGGGTGCCGGAGAGCAGCACGACGTCGCCGGGCTTGGCGTAGCTTCCGGAGAGGTCGACGCCTTCGGCGAGCACGCCCACGCCGGCAGTGTTGATGAAGATCCCGTCGCCGTGGCCCTTCTCGACGACCTTGGTGTCACCGGTGACGATGTGGACGCCGGCCTCGCGCGCGGCGTCGCGCATCGAGTCGACGATCCGCTTGAGGTCGGCGATCAGGAAGCCCTCTTCGAGCACGAAGCCGACCGAGAGGTACAGCGGGGTGGCGCCGGAGGTGGCGACGTCGTTGACGGTGCCGCACACGGCGAGCTTGCCGATGTCGCCGCCCGGGAAGAACTGCGGCGTGACCACGTAGGTGTCGGTGGAGAACGCGAGGCGCGAGCCGGGGAAGTCGAGCGATGCCGCGTCGTCGAGACGCAGCAAGGCCTTCTCGTCGAACTCGGTCACGAAGACCTCTTCGATGAGCTCGCGCATCATCGTGCCGCCGGAACCGTGGGCGAGCAGGACGCGGTCGGAACGCATGTGCGACCTCCGTGAGTCGTCAGTCGGCGCGCCGCGTGCCGGGCGCGTCCGCGGGTGGGTTACTCGTCGCCTTTACCGTAGTCGGTGAAGCGGTAGTACGCAGCGCAAGAGCCTTCCGAGGAGACCATGCACGGTCCGATCGGGTGCTCGGGGGTGCAGCCCTTCGCGAACAGCTTGCACTGGAACGGCAGCACGATGCCGCGCAGCACGTCGCCGCACTGGCAGCCCTTGATCTCCTTGGGCTCGGGCACGGTGTACTCGAAGCGGGTGGTGGCGTCGTAGTCTGCGAACTCCGCGCGGATGCCGAGCCCGGTGCCCGGGATGACCCCGATACCGCGCCAGTCGGCATCGATCGGCTCGAAGACCTGCTCGACGAGCGCCTTGGCGGTCGGGTTGCCCTCTGGCATCACGCCGCGATGGTAGGCGATCTCGACCTCGGCGCGACCATCCTTGAGCTGCTCGAGAAGCATCCAGACGCCCTGGAGCACGTCGACCGGCTCGAAGCCGGTGATGACGCCGGGGACGCCGTACTCGGTGGCGAGGAATCGGTAGGGCTCGGTGCCGATGATCGTGGAGACGTGACCCGGCAGGATGAACGCGTCGACCTGCACCTCCGGGTCGTTGACGAGCGCCCCGAGCGCCTGGGGCACCGTCTTGTGCGACGAGAAGACGCTGAAGTTCGTCAGGCCCTGCTCCTTGGCCCGCAGTATCGCAGCGGCGATGAGCGGGACGGTGGTCTCGAAACCGACCGCGACGAAGACGACCTGCGTCTCGGGCTCGCGCTGCGCCAGCGCCAACGCGTCGAGCGGCGAGTACACGATGCGGACGTCGCGCCCGTCGGCCTTCTCGCGAGCGAGCGAGGAGTAGCTGCCGGGGACCTTCATCATGTCGCCGAACGTCGTGACCGCGACGCCGGGTTGGCGCGCGATCTCGATGGCGGTGTCGATGTCGTGGTTGGCGGTGACGCAGACCGGGCACCCGGGTCCCGACAGTAGCGTCAGCCACTCGGGCATCACGCCACGCAGACCGTTCTTGGCAATCGCGACGGTGTGGGTGCCGCAGACCTCCATGATCTTGACCGGACGTCCGGGGTAGGCCGCGTCGATGGCGTCGATGAGGCCCCGCGCGATGGCGGGGTCACGGAAACCGGTGAGATCCATGGGGCGCTACGCTCCTTCTGCGAGCAGCGGCGCCTCGTCGTCGTAGAACGGGAGCGACTTGAGGAGTTCGAGGGTGTCCTCGGCGGTCTCCTGGTCGATGGTCTGGAGCGCGAATCCGGCGTGCACGAGGACGAAGTCGCCCTCAACCGCCTCAGGAACCAAGTCGAGCGAGATACGGCGCGAGACACCCATGATGTCCACCGCGGCCATGCGGCTCTCTTCGATGGTGACGATGCGTGCGGGGATGGCGAGGCACATGTGGCGTTCCTTCCATGCGGCCGGCTGAACCGGACCCTTACTCCGTGTGGCGTCGTGCCCAGGCGACGACGGCTTGCCCAAACGACACCGCGGCGTCGTTCATCGGTAGCTTCCGGTGGGTGAGGGGAGCGAGTCCTTGCGCGGTGAGCTGCTCGAACGCGCCGCCCAAGACGATGCGGTTCATGAACACACCGCCTGCGAGTGCGACGTGACGCGTACCGGCGCGCTCTGCCGCTGCCTTACCCACGGAGACTATACACCCCATAACGGCCCGATGAAAACGCATCGAAATTACCCCAGTGGGTATTTCATCTGCGATGTCATCCAACAGGGCAGCAAGCGCCGTGCCCGCGTCGATGATGAGCGGCATCCCCGGTTCGGTGGGCGGCACGAGCGCGAACTCGTAGGCGCCCTCGGCGCCGGTGTCGGCCGCCGCTTCGAGCAGGATGGCGGCCTCTCCCTCGTAGCGCGCGTCGTCCGCCACGCCGGTGAGCGCCGCGACCGTGTCGAACAGGCGGCCCATCGAGCTGGTGAGCGGTGAGTTGACGCCGCGCTCGATCATCGTGAGCAGCGTCTTCTCCTCCCCGGAGGCGAGCCGCGAGCGCAGAGGCGCGGCGCCCGGGTGCTCGAGCAGCCCGAGTGCGCTCAGGGTGCCCAGGGCCATGCGCGCGGGTCGGCGGATGGCGCCCGCGCCGCCCGGCATCGGCACGTAGCGCAGGTGCGCGAAGCGCTCGTAACCGGCCCAGTCGGCCAAAAGCACCTCGCCGCCCCAGATGTGCCCGTCCTCGCCGTAGCCGGTGCCGTCGAAGGCGATGCCGGCGACCTTCTCGGTGATGCCGTGCTCGCCGGTGACGCTCGCGATGTGCGCGTGGTGGTGCTGGACGCCGATCTTGGGCAGGTCGAGTCCCAGCGCCCACTTGGTGGACAGGTACTCCGGGTGCAGGTCGTGGGCCACGACGGTCGGCGTCACGCGGAACAGGTGCTCGTAGAGCGCCAGGGTGTCCTCGAAGCTCTGCAGCGTCTCGGCGTTCTCCATGTCGCCGATGTGCTGGGAGACGAACGCGTAGTCGTCCTTGAGCAGGCAGAAGGTGTTCTTCTGCTCGGGCCCGGCAGCGAGGATGTGCTCGTGGGCGGTGAAGGGGAGCGGGACCGGGTGGGGCGCATAGCCGCGGGCGCGGCGGACCGGCTCGACGATCCCACCGACCACCCGCACCACCGAGTCGTCGTAGCGCGAGTGGATCTCGCGGTCGTGCAGCAGCAGCGCGTCGGCGATGTCGCCGAGCCGCTCGAGGGCCTCGGCGTTGCCGGTCGCGATCGGCTCCTCGGAGCGGTTGCCGCTCGTCATCACGAGCGGGCGGTCCACCGCGGCGAGCAGCAGGTGGTGCAGTGGCGTGTAGGGGAGCATGACGCCGATCTCGGCAAGGCCGTCGGCCACGCCGTCGGCCAAGGTGCGCGCACTATCGGCCGCTGCTGTCGCGGGCCGGTCCAGCCTGCGCAGGAGGACCACCGGGCGGACCGTGCCCGCCACGAGCGCTTCTTCCTCGGCGTTGAGGTGGCAGTAGGCGCCTGCGGTCGCGAGGTCGCGGACCATGATGGCGAGCGGCTTGCCCCAGCGGCGCTTGCGTTCGCGCAGCGTGCCGACGGCCCGCGCGTTGGTGGCGTCACACGCGAGGTGGAAGCCGCCGAGCCCCTTCAGGGCGACGATCTCGCCTGCGATGAGCCGCCGGGCGGTCTCGGCGACGATGGCCGCGCTGCGCACGCTCTCCGCGTCGCGGTCGCGATGCGGGCGGGGCGAGGCGTCGCGCTGCGGGCCCCACTGCCAGTCGGCATCGACGCCGGGGGCGTTGAGGTACAGGCGGGGGCCGCAGATGAAGCAGGCGTCGGGCTGGGCGTGGAAGCGGCGATCGGAGGGGTCGCCGTACTCGGCGGCGCACTCCGGGCACATCGGGAAGTCACGCATGGTGGTCATCGGCCGGTCGTAGGGCACGTCGTCGATGATCGTGAAGCGCGGACCGCAGTTGGTGCAGTTGATGAACGGGTAGCCGTACCGGCGGTCCGCGGGGTCGAACAGCTCTGCGGCGCACTCCGGGCAGGTCGCGATGTCCGGCGAGATGAGCGTCATGGCGCCGGCCTGGGCCGCCGACTCGCGGATCTCGAACGCCGCGAACCCTTCGACGGGCACCTCGTGAAACGAGACGGCCTCGATCACGGCCATCGCGGGCGCGCGCTGCTCGAGCAGAACCGGGAACGCCTCGACTGTCGCGGCAGCACCCTCGACGACGCAGTGGACGCCGTCGCTGGAGTTCAGCACCCAGCCGGTGAGCCCCTGCTCGATCGCGAGGTTGTACACGAAGGGGCGAAAGCCCACCCCCTGCACGATCCCGGTCACATGCAGCGCGAGCGCTTTCACGTCTCGTCAGTCCCCGGCGCGTCGGCGCCGGTCGGCGGCCACGAATCGGTTGTTGAGCGAGACGAAGAGCTGGTAGGCCTGGTCGAGCAGGACCATCGCCTCGCGCGCCTGTGCGGAGGTGAGCTGCTCTTGCGGGCCCTCGAACGCCGAATCGTGGATGAACGCGTTGCGCTGCGCGCGCAGCACGCGCCAGCGGTGGGGGAAGTCGCGGAAGCCCACGGCGGCCGCGGCCTCCTCGAACTGCTCGCCGGTCAGCGCGGGGAAGAGCCGCCCGATGCGCTGGCCCACGGCGCGCTGCGTGTCGAGCACCGTGGCGATCAGGCGCGTCTCGGCGCCTTGGGCGCCCATGATGCGCGCGAGGATGTCCTCGAGCAGCGACTCGAGGAACGTCGCGGCCAGGATCACGACCACCTCGGATTCGCCCTCCGCCTGATAGCGTCGGATGCGCGTGTCGAGCCGGCGCAGGCGATCGGGCGGGAACTGCCGACGGTCACGGCCGGCGCCCTTGCAGCCCGGGCAGTCGATCTCGCCGGCGCCGAACCGCGGGTCGGCGGTCAGGTGGCCGCAACCCGTGCACTCCCAGTACAGCGGAGACCTGCCGGGCTCCCGCTCGTGTCCTGGGGGGTGTGGTCTGTTCTTGGTCACGAGTGGATTCTATCAGCCGGCGCCCGTGACCAGCGAAGAAGCGCCGTGAGCGCCGGGTCCGGCGCCAAAGCGGACGGCGTTGGGCAGCTCGAGGCCGTGCGCCTGCAGCAGCGCCTCGTCCGACATGATCTCGCGCGCCGTGCCGTCCGCGGCGATGCGGCCCTCGTCGAGAACGACTGCGCGGCTGCACAGCTCCCACGCGAGGTCCATGTCGTGGGTCGCGACGAGCATGGTGGTGTCGAGTCCCGAGAGCAGCTCGATCATCCGGCGCCGCGCGCGCGGGTCGAGGTTCGAGGTCGGCTCGTCGAGCACGAGCAGCGACGGCCGCATCGACAGGACGGTCGCCAGCGCGATGCGCTTCTTCTGGCCGAACGAGAGGTTCTGGCTCGCCTTGCTCGCGACGTCGGGCAGTCCCACGGCGTGCAGCGCCTCGTGCACGCGTGACTCGACCTCGTCGCGCGAGAGACCCATGTTGAGCGGCCCGAACGCGACGTCGTCGAAGACCGTGGTCATGAAGAGCTGGTCGTCCGGGTCTTGGAAGACGAGCCCGACGCGCGCGCGGACGTCGCGGACCGTGGCGTCGTCGAGCAAGACGCCATCGATGGTGACGCTGCCGGAGCTGGGCCGGTACACGCCGTTGATCTGCAGTATCAGCGTCGACTTGCCCGCGCCGTTGGGGCCGAGCAGGACCACGCGCTCGCCGCGCGCGACGACCAGGTCGACGCCGGCGAGCGCCGCGGTGCCGTCGGGGTACGCGTAGCGCACGTCGGACAGGCGTATGGCGTCGGGTGTGGGTTCCATGGTCTCAGGTGTCCTCGGCATGGTCAGTAGAGTGCCACCGCGGCGGCGGCGACCAGGGCGGTCGCAAGCGCGAGCCAGTCGGCGGGGCGGGCGGTCAGTACCTCGGCGGTCGGCAGCGTGCCGTCGTAGCCGCGGGCGAGCATCGATGCGTGGATGCGCTCGCCGCGCTCGTAGGCGCGGATGAACAGGTTCCCGGAGAGGTTGCCGTACAGCCGGATGCGCTGCCATCCGGTCACGTTGAAGCCCCGGCTCGCCAGCGCCCGCCGCATCGAGCGCAGCTGGTCGCGCAGCACGTCGGCGTAGCGGTGCAAGAACGTCAGCATCGTCAGGAACACGCTCGGGACGCGCATCGCCTTGAGCGCCTTGAACAGGCGCGGCGTGGGCGTGGTCGCGCTGACGAGCAGGACCAGGTACGTCGACACCCACGCCTTCGAGGCGATCGCCCAGACCAGCCACCCGTACTCCCGGTAGGCCTGCGCCACGCCGTCGGCGCTCCACTGGGTCACGTGACCGAGGGGCGCGAACAGCGCGATACCGAGCGCGACCGGCAGCACGAGCGCGCTGCGCTTGAGCATCCAGCCGAGCGGGATCCGGGCGAGCAGCGTCACGGTCGCGAGCAGCAGTCCCACGGCGGCGAACTCGACGACGCGCAACGGGGGACCGGCGACCACCGCGACGATCAGCGCGAGCACCGAGAGGATCTTGAAACGCGGATCGAGCGCGTGGACCGGCGAGGTCAGGTACGCGTAGCGCTCGAAGCCCTGCGCGTGTGCGTGCTCGTGGGCCTCGGCCGCCCCGGCCCGGTGATGGTGCGCGTGGCCGTGCTGCTCGTCGCCGTGGCGGTGGACGTGCTCGTGCAGGTCGGCGGGGCGCTGCGGCTCGACCTCGGAGTCTGTGCGGCGGTCGTCCATGGTCTCAGCGCCGCGGGTCCGCGGAGTCGTCGCGGCGCGAACGACCGGCCGTGGCCGCGACGTAGATGAAGGCCCCGACGATCACGATGCCGACGAGCCCGGCGAGCACGCCGGCGATCCGCTCGTTGTCCATGCCGGGCAGCGCGTAGCCGGTGAGCGGGCTTTGAAACAGCCTGACCTCCTCGAAGCGCGCACCGATGCCCTGCTCGAAGTAGACGAACTCGAGCCCGTCCGGCGAGCTCGACGCGAGAAACGAGAGCCCGACCGCGAGCAGGGCGATGATGCCGAGCCCGACCGCGACGGGTCGGACGGAGCCGCCGGAGCGGGAACCCGGCATGCCGGCGATCAGGTCGGGCCGGACCTTGAGCACGTAGCCCACGAGCCCCGCCGTCACGAGTCCCTCGCCGATCCCGATCAGGGCGTGCCAGAACCCCATCGCGGCCATGACGACCATCAGCTGGGCGTGTCCCGAGATCCATATCTCGAACGCGGCCGCCAGCGCCGCGGCGACGCACGCGCACCAGCCGGCGACCGCCGCACCGGCGACGCGGCTGGAGTAGGTGTCGCGGACTCGGGCCGCCAGGGCCCAGATCGCGTAGCCGACGAACGGCGCGAGAACCGCCATGTTGAGCACGTTGGCGCCCAGGGCGAGGATGCCGCCGTCGGCGAAGACGAGCGCCTGGATCAGCATCACGGTCGTCATGACGATGACTGCGGGCCAGGGCCCGAGCACGATCGCCGCGAGCGCCCCGCCGGCGAAGTGACCGGAGGTGCCGCCGGCGACCGGGAAGTTCAGCATCTGCAGCGCGAAGATGAGCGCCGCCATCACGGCCATGAGCACGATGCGCTCCTGACCGAGGTGCTTGCGTACCCACGCGGTGGCATAGCCGACGAAGCCGGCCGAGGTCGCGCCGGTCACGGCCACCGTCGCGTTTGAGAGCATGCCGTCAGGGATGTGCATCAGTGACGGCCCCTAGAGGTGGCGACCGGTGGTGGTGGTCACGAGCTTGCCGTGCTTGACGCCCTTGGTCCCGAGCAGCCCGTCGGCGATCGCGCGCACCTGCGAGCTCGCGCCGCGGATCACGAGGACCTCAAGGCAGTTGTGGGCGTCGAGATGCACGTGCAGCGTCGAGACGATCTGCTCGTGATTCGCATGCTGCAGGGCGTCGAGCTTCTCGGACAGGTCGTTGGCGTGGTGGTCGAAGACCATCGTCACGGTGCCCACGATCTCCTCGTCGGAGTCCTCCCACTCGGCGTCCACGAGCGCATCGCGCACGAGGTCGCGCAGGGCCTCGGAGCGGTTGGCCGCGCTTCCCCGGCGCGCGACGAGCGCGTCGAAGCGGTCGAGCAGCGCGCTGTCCATCGCGACGCCAAAGCGGACGAGTTCACCCATGCTGATCGGTCTCCGCTTGCTAGACGAGCTCGACGCTGGCGTCGGGGCCGCCCACGTCGCCGTCGATCTGGTCGGTCGCGAGCTCGAGCTTGGCCCGCGCCTCGCCGAGCAGCACGGTCGCCTGGGCGACGGCAGCGCTCGGGTGCGTGAGCCCGCCGTGGTCCGCGAGGTGGTGCACCTGCTCGAGCCACTGCTGGACGAGGGCGAGCGCGTCATCGGACTGGCCGATCATGATCTTGAGCTGGTCGGTGTTGACACCCTTCTGGCACATCTCAGCGTTCCTTTCGACGCGGTGAAGTAGGTCGAGCATACCCCGATGATGGCACGAACCAACGAATCGTGCCACGACGCCCTTCGATCATCGGGCCGGAACAGAAGAAGACCCGCCGCGGGGCGGGCCTTCCGGTGGGTCCTCGTTGAAGGTCGTGCTAGCCGATCCAGGCCGCAAGCTCCTCGACCAGGCGCTTCTTGGGCATGGCGCCCACGAGCTTCTTGACCACCGCACCGTCCTTGAAGACGAGCAGGGTGGGGATCGACAGGATGTCGAACTTCGTCGCCACCTGCGGGTTCTCGTCGACGTTGAGCTTGCCGACGGAAAGCGTGTCGTACTCGTCGGCGATCTCGTGGAGCACGGGCTCCATCATGCGACACGGGCCGCACCACGGCGCCCAGAAGTCGAGCACGAACGCCTTGCCGCTCGCCTCCACCGTGTCGGCGAAGTTCGCGTCAGTGACCTGGATCAGGTCTGCCATCGGGTCTCCCTTCCTCGTGCTCAGATGGAGCACACGGTCTCTTCGTCGACGTACCTGAGCGCCTCGAACGCGGCCGACGCTCCCTTTGCAGCAGCCGTGATCACCTGCTTCAGATCCGAGTCGGTCACGTCGCCTGCAGCGAACAGGCCCGGCACCGACGTCCTGCCATCGTGGTCGATTCTGATGTACCCAGCATCGTCGAGGTCGACGAGGCCGCGAGCGAGTTCGTTGACCGGATGCACGCCCACGAAGATGAAGACGCCGTCCAGCTCGAGGAACTCCTCGGGCGATCCGTCGGTCGACTCGAGGCGAACGCCGCTGACCTTACCATCTGCGCCGCTGATCTCGGATACCACCCGGCTGTAGTGCATCTCGATCTTGGGGTTGTTGAAGCACCGCTCCTGGATGCACTTGGTCGCGCGGAGTTCGTCGCGACGGTGGATCAGGTGGACGGCACTCGCGAACTTGGTGAGGAACATCGCCTCTTCCACGGCCGCGTCGCCGCCGCCGACCACGGCGACGACCTTGTCTTTGAACAGCGCGCCATCGCACGTCGCGCACCACGACACGCCGCGGCCCGTGAACTCCGATTCTCCCGGCACGCCGAGCTTGCGCGGGATTGCTCCCGTCGCAAGGATGACCGCGTGGGCCTCGAACTCTTCACCCTCGCTCGTCAGGACGAAGTTCTCGCCGTCGTGGGTGACCCCTTCGACCGGCGCGAAGGTGCGGATGATCGCCCCGTGCTCCTCGGCCTGCTTGGTCATCAGGTCGCCGAGCTCGGCGCCGGAGATGCCGGTGGGGAAGCCGGGGTAGTTCTCGACCCAGTCCGTGGTGATGATCTGGCCGCCGGGGATGCCGCGCTCGAAGACGACCGTCTTGGCGCGTCCGCGTGCGGCGTAGAGGGCGGCCGCAAGGCCTGCGGGGCCGCCGCCGATGATGGCGATGTCGATGTGCTCTCGGGTCACTGCGTGGCTCCTTGCGTGGTCTGCGCCGAACCGCCGGTCTTGATCTCGGCATTGATCTGCTCGAGCAGCGCCGTCGCCTGCTGGAAGGCGGCATGCTGGTTCGGGTCGTTCTCGGACAGCTTGATGACCTTCTTCATCTGGTCGGCCGCGGCCTGAAGGTCCCGGCGCCCCTGGAGGTAGAAGATGCCCAGGTTGAAGTTGCCGTTCACGTGGCCAGGATCCTTCTCGAGGACGCGACCGACCTCGCGGATGGCGCCGTCGGTCTGACCCGAGTAGAACAGCAGCGACGCCATGTCGGCGCGCGCGTCGTTGTCGTTGGGCTGCTGCTTGAGGTAGCGCTCGTAGTAGCGGATGCCGTCCTTGCTCAGCTGGATCACGCTGGCGCGGTCGCCCGCGGCCTGCGCGGTGCCCACGGCCTCGAAGTAGAAGTCACCCATCGCGCGCAGCGCGTCCGGGTCGGCCGGGTTGCGCTCCAGCGTGGTGAGCGAGTCCAGGGCCTTCTGCTGCTGCGGCGAGAGCAGCTCCTTGAACTCGGGGGGCACCGAGGCGGTCGAACCGGCTACCGACGACGTGTAGTACGCGATAAAGATCACCGCGGCGAACACCGCGATGGCGATGGCGAGGATGCCGAGCGGGACCTTGTAGCGCTGGAACGGGCGGATGATGTAGCGGCGTGCGAAGCCGCCCTCCTGGCCGTCGCCGTAGCGCGACACCGGAAGCCCGAGCGTCTGGGCCTTGAGCAGCATGTTCAGGTCGTTGGTGACGAGCGTGGACTCCGCGTCGGCCGGCGTGCTCGCGTGGATCTGCCACGCGGTCGCCAGGATGCGGTCGTCCGAGTTGCGGATGGAGACACCGTCGGGCAGGTTGATGTCCGAGTCGAGGGTCGCCACGCGCAGCCGCCCGCCGTCGGGCAGGTCCACGCCGTCGACGAGCGACCCGTCCTCGGACAGCTCGAACAACAGTCGGCTGACCTCGCGTCCGCGGAACCGCAGATCCGGGTCGACGCGCGCCGTCTTGAGTTTGTCGAGCTCGCCCAGCACCGTCTCGGGGATGACGATCTCGGCTCGAGGGAACGAGAGCAGCGAGTTCGGGTCCGCCAGCAGCACGTTGGTGTCGATGACGACGATCCTGCGCAGCGGATTCTTCTCAGTGTCCTCAGTTGGCAAATCGGGCCTCCCGGTAGTCGCTGATCACAAGCGGCTTTTGCACCGCCACCCCGAAGGATTCACCGACGAGCAGGCTGTTGACGGTGCCGGCCACGATCGTCCCCTCGACGTCCTTCTCGACCCAGATGCGGGCCCTTCCATCCTTCTGGTCGTACATCACGAGCCTCACGCCCGCCGCCTGCGCTTGCGCAGCAAGCTCTCCGGCCGCCTGGTCGCGGGTCAGCGACGCGGCGTTCTGCCCCGCCCACTGGGCCAGCGCAAACGATGCTTCCCGCATCGCCTGCGTCGCGCCCAGGTAGCGCCACGTGTCATTGGCCGCGATGGCGATGACGGCCACCACGAGCAGCGCCACGATGAATCTCTTGATCACGGGAGTACCTCCCACAACAACACGACGCCCAGTCTACTCCGAGGCGTCGTCGACGGCATCGTCGGCGCCCGCGGCAGTCCTCACGCGCCTGATGATGAAGAACAGCAGCAGTGCCAATGCAACGATGATGCCGAAGATGATGGCCAGGCGATCCAGGTACGAGCCACGGATCTGCACGCTGGCCGTGTCCAAGACGGTGTCACCCGCCATGACGGACACTTCGAGCGTCGAGGCCACCACGTTCTGCAGCTCGACCGGCACCTCGACGTAGTTCTCTTGTGGGCGCAGCGTCAGCTCCTGGGCGCCGCCGTTCTCCAGCTTCAGGCCACGCGAGGGCTTGAACCTCAAGATGACGTTCAGGGTGAACTCGGTCCCGTTCGAGATCGTCACCGGCACCTCGCCGTGCGTTCCGGACAAGGTGATCTCGCGAACCGTGACGCTGACCTTGTCCAGGATCTGGCGCGAGGCCTTCTCGGCCGCCGTCGCGAAGCTCAGTCCCGCTTGCGCCCGCTGCCAGCTGCCCGCCGGGCCACTCCACGCGAAGCCCTCCGCGACGAGCGAGTTGCGCTCGCTCGACTCGACCTGCGCGGTCCCATCCGGCAGCGCCGCGCCGAGTGCCTTGGCCCACGAGCGGGCCGACGCCGTGGCGGGCCAGTAGTCCTTGGGCGCCCCGTCGCCGGCGCCGTTCGTGAGGGTGACGGCGGTCTTGCCCGGCGAGGCGGCGGCCTCGCGTCCCAGCACCGGGTTCACGAATGGCCGCCGAGAGAGTTCGCGCGCGAACGAGACGAACGACGCCCCGTCGGCACCGGTCTCGTCGAGCAGCGCCGAGAACACGAGGGTCTGCGCCTTGGCCTGCTGCGCCCCGAATGCGATCGCGACGCCGGCGGATGCGTCCGCCGACGAGGCGGCTCGGCCGGCCTCAGGCGGCGCCACGAGCACGACCAGCTCGCTGTCGGCCACGCGCCACGTGCCCGGCTTCGCAGTCGTTTCGCCCGCGCGGGCAAAACGACTGTCCACCACGGCGTAGGAGACACCCTGTTTGCCGAGCGCCGCCACCGACGCCGGCGGCAGGGCGCCGCCCGCGGGAACGGTACCGGTCGAGGTCGTGGTCTCCAGGGCCGTGAAGGATGCCGACGTCCCGGTCGCGTACTGGTCGGTCGTGTCATCGCCGAGCCCGGCCCGCTCGAGCGCGCTCAGGTCGGGGTCCGAGTACCCGAGCGACGTCAGCTCGAGCCTGCCGGACTGCATCGCCGCCGCCAGTCGCTCCAGCGTCGCTGCGTAGGCGGCCGCGGCGGCGTCGCCGGGCGGCACGTCGGTGGGGCCCGCAGGCGTGAGCACGCGGTATCCTCCCGAGACGCGCTTCCACTCTTCCAGCACCATCGGCGAGACGGCCAGTGTCACGCGGGCCTCGGGGTCTTGCAGGGCCCAGGTGCTGAGCGCATCGACGTCGTCACGCGCGCGGGTGGCCTGCGCCGGGTCGGTCACAAACACGCCGTCCGGTCCGGACATGAGCGGCGGGGAGACCTTCGCCGCGAACACCGTCTTCACCGGCTTGCGCTCCGCGTCGAACACGAGCAGCCCCGAGTCGATGACGCCCGTGGACGTCTCGCCGTCCGACACGACCCTGACCTCGACCTCGACCGGGTAGACGCCCGGCTTCAGGTCGAGCCCGGAGAGGTCTCTCTCGAACGAGAAACTCTCCTCGCCGGCTGCCACGTCGTTGGCGATCCGCGTGCGCTGGTAGATCAGGCGACCGGTCGGACGATAGAGCTTGAGCCGCACCTGCAGGAAGGAGGCGGGCTTATCGAGGTGAACGTGAACGGTGTAGCCCGCGGTCCCGTCTGAGGCGACGGCGGCCGAGCTCGCTTCGAGAGACACCGCCAGCGGCCCCACGACACCGGCTGCGACCGGGGCCGTCGTCGCGGTGCTGGCGGCCTGGGTGAGCAGGGGGGCGACCGGCCGGGCGGACCCCACGACCGGCGCGGCGATGACCAGCGCGAGCGACACGGCGACGAGCCTGGTGCAGGCTCGTGCGAACGCGCTGGTCGAGGATGGCATCGGGGCGGCTCCGGTGGGCTGGGCTTACGGGCTGGCACGCACTCTGGTGCGTGTACCATGGTTGGGCAACGGGCAGATAGGATTATCGCACGACCCCTCGGAAAGGACCCTCCTCGGCATGTCCGATCAGAACCAGAACCTCGTCATCCCCGAGTTCCTGCCGCTCATCCCGCTGCGGGACCTCATCCTGTTCCCCAACCTCGTCGTGCCGCTCTTCGTGGGCCGCGAGCGCTCGATCCGCGCGCTCGAGGAGGCCATGCGCGATGAGCACCTCGTGGCGCTCGCGACGCAGCGCGTGCCCGAGATGCAGGACCCGGGTGCCGACGACATCTACGAGATCGGCTGCGTCGCGTCGGTCATGCAGGAGCTCAAGCTGCCCGACGGCACCGCCAAGGCGCTCGTCGAGGGCCAGCAGCGCTTCCGCATCCTCGAGTACGTGCAGACCGATCCGTACTTCGTCGTGCGCATCGAGCCGATCGAGGAGCACGCGGTCGTCGACACCGAGACGCAGGCGCTCATGCGCGCGCTGCTCGGTGACTTCGAGCGCGCCGCCGAACTCGGCAAGCCGATCCCGCAAGAGGTGCTCGTGGCGGCGTCCGCCATCGACGAGCCGGGCCGCCTCGCGGACTTCGTCGCGTTCCACCTCAACCTGAAGGTCGAGGAGAAGCAGGAGATCCTCGAGGCCGTCGAGGCGTACGACCGGCTCGAGAAGGTCGCACGCTTCTTGCGCAAAGAGCTCGAGATCCTCGAGCTGGGGAGCAAGATCCAGAGCCGGGTCAAGGAACAGATGACCAAGTCGCAGCGCGAGTACTTCCTGCGCGAGCAGCTCAAGGCGATTCAAGAGGAGCTCGGCACGTTCGACGAGACCCAGGCCGAGATCGACGAGTACACCCAGAAGATCAAGGCCTCGGGCATGCCCGAGACCGTCGAGGAGAAGGCGCTGAAGGAGCTCGGTCGCCTCGAGAAGATGTCGCCGCAAAGCGCCGAGACCGGCGTGATCCGCACCTACCTGGACTGGCTCGTCGGTCTGCCGTGGAACGAGGAGTCCGAGGAGAAGCTCGACCTCGTGGCCGCCAAGGAGCTGCTCGACCACGACCACTATGGGCTCGAGAAGGTCAAGGAGCGCGTGCTCGAGTACCTCGCCGTCCACAA
>CAZCRB010000022.1:0-18050 GCA_964500985.1 uncultured Eubacteriales bacterium | reverse complement strand
CCGGGCGTATCGGCGCGTTCAAGCTCACCAAGATCGCCGGCGCGTACTGGCGCGGCGACTCCGACCGCCCGATGCTGCAGCGCATCTACGGCACCGCCTGGTTCACGCAAAAGGACCTCGACGCGTACCTGACCCGTCTCGAAGAGGCGGAGAAGCGCGATCACCGCAAGCTGGGCAAAGAGCTCGACCTGTTCAGCTTCCACGAGGAGGCCGGTGCGGGCCTGCCGCTGTACCACCCCAAGGGCGCCCGCATCCTGCGGCTGCTCCAGGAGTGGCTGCGCGGCGTGCTCTACGAGCGCGGCTACGTCGAGGCGATCACCCCGCACATCTACAAGGCCGACGTCTGGAAGATCTCGGGCCACTACGAGAACTACCGCGAGAACATGTACTTCTTCGAAGTGGACGAGGGCGACGGCAAGGTCAACGAGTACGGCGTCAAGCCGATGAACTGCCCCGGCCACCTGATGATCTACGCGGACTCGCTGCACAGCTACCGCGACCTGCCGCTGCGCATGTTCGAGTTCGGTACCGTCTACCGCCACGAGCTGTCGGGCGTCGTTCACGGCCTCATGCGCGCCCGCAGCTTCACCCAGGACGACGCGCACATCTTCTGCACGCCCGAGCAGGTCCACGACGAGGTCATGGGCATGCTCGATCTGGTCGACTACGTGGTGGGCGTCTTCGGCTTCGAGTACGCCGCGGAGGTCTCCACGCGCCCCGAGAAGTCCATCGGCGACGAGGAGTTCTGGAACGTCGCGACCGACGCACTCATCGAGGCGCTCAAGGAGCGCGGTGTCCCGTTCGAGATCAACGAGGGCGACGGCGCGTTCTACGGTCCCAAGATCGACATCAAGCTCAAAGACGCGATCGGGCGCACCTGGCAGACCGCGACGATCCAGGTCGACTTCAACCTGCCGCAGCGCTTTGGCCTGACGTATCGCACCGCGGACAACTCCGAGGCGCAGCCCTACATGCTGCACCGCACGATCCTCGGCTCCATGGAGCGGTTCCTCGGCATCCTCATCGAGCACTACGCCGGGGCGTTCCCGACGTGGCTTGCGCCGGTCCAGGCCGTGATCATCCCGATCTCGGATCGCCACCTCGAGCACGCGCTCGCCGTGTCCAAGCGCCTGTCGGCCGCCGGAGTGCGCGTCGAGGTCTACGAGCAGAACGAGAAGATGCAGGTCAAGATCGCCAAGGCCCAGCAGCAGCAGGTTCCCTTCATGCTGGTCGTGGGCGACAAGGAGATCGAGACCGATACCGTCGGGGTGCGCGAGCGCACCGAGGGCGACATCGGTGCCATGGGCGTCGACGAGTTCGCCGCGAAGGTCGCCTCGTTCAGGCCGTAGCAGGGGAGCGGGACACGGGTGCCCGGTTCACGCCCGGCGCCGTGACGCGCCGCGAACGCCCGGCCCCGTTGTAGACAGCCGTGGCTCCTGCGGGTATACTCCCCGAGCCAATCGAATATCGCATGCAAGCGGGACCCCACCAACCGGTGCGTCTGGTCCCCACCACCGTGGCGCCGAGTATCGGGGCAGCTGCCTGGTCGATGAGAGACGAGTTGGAGTGCGGCCCACGTGGCTGTGCTTGCGGTTCGCGTACGCTCCCGTCGGCCATGCCGCGGGAGCTTTTGTTGTTTGTAGGAGCGGCTCCGTTGGCAGGAGTCGCCGATGATGGAGGTGAGCTGCCCATAAGCAGCACTGAGTACCGGATCAACGATCGTATCCGCGGCCAGAAGTGTCGTCTCATCGGCATCGACGGTAGCCAGCTCGGAATCTTCGTGACGAGCGAGGCGCTGCGCATCGCCGACGATCAGGGCCTCGACCTCGTTGAGATCGCACCGACGGCCGACCCGCCCGTCTGCAAGATCATGGACTTCGGCAAGTACAAGTACGAGTTGTCCATGAAGGAGAAGGCGGCCCGGAAGAACCAGGCCAAGGTCGAGATCAAAGAGATGAAGTTCCGGCCCAAGGTCGACAAGCACGACTACGAGACCAAGAAGAAGCACATCCTTCGCTTCCTCGACGCCGGCGCCAAGGTCAAGGTCACGATCATGTTCCGCGGGCGCGAGATGGCCCACCCGGAACTTGGCTTGAACATCCTCGAGAAGCTTGCTGGGGAACTCCAGGATCTCGCGATCATCGAGAACCAGCCCAAGCTCGAGGGCCGCAACATGCACATGCTTATCGCTCCTCTCAAGAAGGCTCCCGAGAAGGCGGCGAAGGAAGAGTCCGAGGAAACCCCCGTCGAGCAGACGGACGCAGACGAGTAGGAGGCCGGCATATGCCGAAGCAGAAGACTCACAAGTCGACCGCCAAGCGGTTCCGTACCACCGGTACCGGCAAGGTCATGCGTGGCAAGGCGTTCAAGAGCCACATCCTGGAGAAGAAGTCGCCCAAGCGTAAGCGCGGCTTCCGCCAGGAAACCGAGGTCGCGGCCTGCGACACCCGTGTCATCAAGAAGAACCTCGGCCTCGGCTAGCCCCGAACCGGCCGTTTCCCTCGACGGAACCAAGGAGTGATCCGATATGCCTCGCGTTAAGCGCGCAGTAACCGCCAAGAAGAAGCGCCGCACAGTTCTTGCAAAGGCCAAGGGCTACTACGGTGCCAAGTCCCGTTCCTACAAGGCCGCCAAGGAGCAGGTGCAGCACTCGCTGGCCTACGCCTACCGCGACCGCCGCAACAAGAAGCGTGAGATCCGCCGCCTGTGGATCACCCGCATCAACGCCGGCGCGCGCCTCAACGGCCTGAGCTACTCCGTGTTCATGAACGGCCTCAAGAAGGCCGGCGTGACCCTGGACCGCAAGGTTCTCTCGGACATGGCGATCAACGATCCGGCCGCTTTTGCCAAGCTGGCCGAGGTCGCCAAGCAGGCACAGGCCGCCTAGGTCTCCTGCACAGCGCACTGCATGAAAAGGGCCCCGCTCATGCGGGGCCCTTTCGCGTTCTCGGCGGCGCGGCAAGGTTCTGGGTAGGTCCCGGTCAGACGACGCCCCTATGCTCGCAGTGGCCGGCAAGAGCTCACCGGCCGACCACACTTCAGCGCCTCGCTACCCCTCGGCAGGCATGACCGAGGAGGACGACATGATCAAGAAGATGCTGTTGGCGGGTACCGGCGCGCTGTTGGCGCTGTCAATCGGCGCCGCGGGGGCGTACTTCACCACGCAGATCCAGGTCGCGGACTCCGTGATCAAGGCCGGCGAGGTCGCGATCTCCAGCGAGCCGACGAGCGCGCCGCTGGCGATCGAGGCGCTTGCCCCGGGGACGACCGTGACGCGTCCGCTCAGCGTGCTCAACGACGGGTCCCTGCCGGTCGACGCCATCGTCACCAGCTCCAAGAAGGCGGGCATCACGGACTTCTACGACGCGCTCACCTGCCGCGTGTCGTGCGGCGGGACCGAGATATACAGCGGTCCGATGGCTACCCTGCGCACGACGCCGCTGCGCATCGCGCCCGGCGCCCGGGCGGAGATGCGCTTCGAGGTCGGACTGCCTGCGACGGCCGGCAATGACCTGGTGAACGACTACGCCAAGGTCTCGCTCTACGTCGACGCGGAGCAGGCCCACTGATGGGCAGATGGGGCCAGCGGGTGACGATGTGCGGGTTGTACGTCGCCCTGGCGGTCCTCGTCGTGGCACCGCTTGCCGTCTGGGAGCCCGTGCGCGTCGCGGGGGGCTCGATGGAGCCCGCCCTGTATCCCGGCGACATCGTCTTGGTCAGGCGCGGAGCGGCGGCGCGCGAGGGGCGTATGGTGCTCGTCCGGGAGCCCGGCCGCACCGCGGTGCTCCACCGGGTCGTGCGGGCTTCGGGCGGGGGCCGCTGGGTCCTTCGCGGTGACGCCAATCCGATCGAGGACCTGAATGCGGTGGACGATCGGTTCATCGCGGGCGCGGTCGACCGGGTGCTGCCCGCCGGGGCACTCCTTGCGCGTTGGCGGAGCGCCTCCGCGTACGCTAAACTCACGGCTCAACAGAACAGCACGAGGCGATGACGGAGAAGACGCCGCACCACGCACTGCCGGCCAGGGAGAGGTCCCGAGACTGAGAGGGCCTCACGGCACGGGTACGGCGGTTCGCTCCATCAGCCGCGACTTGAACGGCGTGACCGTGGCAACGGTCGGCCCAGTAGGGAAGCCGGATCCCCCGTTAGCGGGACGGCATGGTGAGACGCCATGCGACCGCGCTGCAGTAGTGGCGCGCAGAGCGGACCGTGCACGGATGCGGTCAATCGAGGTGGTACCGCGGGAGCCGGCTCCCGTCCTCGGGGATGTAGTCCCCGATGGCGGAGGAGCCGGCTCTTTTCATTCGAGCCCGAAAGGTGCGAGTCGACCATGAGCATGACCGAGCAGTTGTATGCACAGCGCGATGCGGCCCTGGCGGCCATCGCCGCCGTATCCGATCTCGCGCAGCTCGACAGCGTTCGCGTGGAGTACCTCGGCAAGAGGGGGTCGCTCACCGGCGTGCTGCGCGGCCTGGGGACCCTTTCGGCCGAGGAGCGGCCGGCCGCCGGCAAAGTGGCCAACGAGGTCCGCGTGGCCCTCGAGGCGGCGTTGGATGCACGCCGTGATGAGCTCTCGTCCGCCGCGCTCGACGCTCAGATAGCCGCAGGGGCCCTCGACGTGACGCTGCCCGGGCGCGCGCAGCCGGTGGGGACCCGTCACCTCATCAACCGGATCGTGCGCGAGATCGAGGACGTGTTCATCGGTCTCGGCTACCGCATCGCGGAGGGGCCCGAGGTCGAGCTCGACTACTACAACTTCGAGGCGCTCAACACGCCGCCGGATCATCCCGCGCGCTCGCTGCAGGACACGTTCTACGTGCACGACCTCTCCGGCGAACAGGCGTTCATCAAAGGCGAGAGCGACGTGCTCCTGCGCACCCACACCTCACCGGTTCAGGTGCGCACCATGGAGCGCGAGGAGCCGCCCATCTACGTGCTGGCGCCCGGTAAGGTCTACCGCCGCGACATCGCCGACCCGAGCCACCTGCCGCAGTTCACCCAGGTCGAGGGGCTCGTCGTCGACGAGGGCATCACCTTCGCCGACCTGAAGGGCACGCTCGACCACTTCGTCCGCGAGATGTTCGGGCCTGATCGCAAGACCCGGTTCCGGCCGCACTTCTTCCCGTTCACCGAGCCGAGCGCCGAGGTGGACGTGACCTGCGGCATCTGCGGCGGGGATGGGTGCCGCTTCTGCAAGAACACCGGGTGGCTCGAGATCCTCGGCTGCGGCATGGTCGACCCGAACGTCTTTGGCCACGTGGGCATCGATTCGGAGCGCTACACCGGCTTCGCCTTTGGGATGGGCGTCGAGCGCATAGCCGCGCTCAAGTACAACGTGCCGGACCTGCGCATGCTGCTCGAGGGCGACATGCGCTTCCTGCGCCAGTTCTGATACCGGACACTCCTGCGCGCGGCGCGGTTTCTCGAAAGGACGACCAATGCTTGTATCGATGAAGTGGCTCAGAGAGCTCGTGAAGGTGGACCTGCCCACCGCCGAGTTCGTGGATCTCTTGGACATGACCGGCACCGCCGTCGAGGCGGTCCGCACCGCGGGTGAGGCGCTCGATCACGTGGTGGTCGGCCTCATCGCCGAGAAGACCAAGCACCCCGAGGCCGACAAGCTGTGGGTCACGTCGGTGGACGTCGGCGACGGCACCATGCGCCAGATCGTCTGTGGCGCCCAGAACTTCGAGGCGGGCGACAAGGTCCCGGTCGCGCTCGTGGGCGCGGTGCTGCCCGGCGGTTTCGAGATCAAGAAGGCCAAGCTTCGCGGCGTGGTCTCCGAGGGCATGAACTGCTCGTCGCGCGAGCTGGGGATGGGCGAGGACCACGACGGCCTCATGATCCTGCCGGCAGACGCCCCCGTCGGTACGCCGTTCGCCGAGTACGCGGGCCTCAGCGACACCATCCTCGAGCTCGAGATCACCCCCAACCGCCCCGACTGCCTGTCGGTGGCCGGTGTCGCGCGCGAGGTCGGCGCCGTGCTCGACGAGCCGTGGGTACTGCCGGCACAGACTCCGGAGGAGTCAGCGGACCGTGCCGATGCGGCGGTCAGTGTCGCCGTGGCCGACCCCGACGGATGCCCCCGCTACGTCGCGCGCGTCATCCGCGGCGTGAAGGTGGGACCGTCGCCGGCGTGGCTGGCCGAGCGCGTGACCGCAGCCGGCGCCCGCCCGATCAACAACATCGTCGATGTCACCAACTACGTCATGTTCGAGCTCGGCCAGCCGCTTCATGCGTTCGACCTGGGCACGCTCGCCGCAGACGACCGCGGGTCGGTCACCGTCGGCGTCCGTCGGGCGGCGGTCGGCGAGAAGCTCGTGACGCTCGACGGTGTCTGCCGCGAGCTGACCGACGACATGCTCGTCATCACCGATGCCACCGGCCCGGTCGCACTGGCGGGCGTCATGGGCGGCGAGGCGACCGAGGTCAGCGACGGCACAGTCGACGTCTTGCTCGAGAGCGCGTGCTTCGACTCCTCGTCCATCAGCCGCACGAGCCGCTCGCTCGGGCTCGTCAGCGAGGCATCGATCCGTTTCGAGCGCGGCGTGGACCGGACCGCGTGCGTGGCGGCCGTCGACCGTGCCGCCGCGTTGATCGCCGAGATCGCCGGAGGCGCGGTCGCCGCCGGTGTGGTCGACGAGTATCCGCACCCGCATGTGCCGCACGCGCTGACGCTGCGACTCGCGCGCCTGACGCAGGTCATCGGCGAGGAGTTCGATGCCGACACGGTGGCCGCGATCCTCGAGCGGTTGGGCTGCGGCGTCGAGCGCCACCCGGACCGGCTCGAGGTCGACGTTCCGAGCTTCCGTCCCGACCTCGAGCGCGAGATAGACCTGGTCGAGGAGGTCCTGCGCATCTGGGGCATGGAGCGCATCACCGCCACGCTGCCGGGCGGTCGCGGCCGCGTGGGTGGCCTGACGCCCGAGCAACTCTGGCGGGAGCGCGCGGGCGCCGCACTGCGGGCCGCCGGCCTGAACGAGACCATGACCTACGCCTTCGGTGACCCGGACGACCTCGAGCGACTCGACTGGTCACTGGCCGAGGATGAGCGCCCCGTCGAGCTGCTCAACCCCATGTCGGCCGAGCAGGCCGTCTTGCGGCGCACCCTTCTTGCCGGCCTGCTGCGCAGCGTCTCGTACAACCAGCGCCGCGGGGTGTCCAACGTACATCTCTACGAGATCGGCACCACGTTCGTCACCGCCGATGGTCGCAAGCAGCCCAAGGAGCGCACGATGGTGGCCGGTGTCCTCGCCGGCTCGTGGCATCTGCCCTCGTGGAACGCCGCTGCCGAGCCGCTCGGGTTCTTTGACGGCAAGGGTGTCGTCGAGACCCTCGTGCGCGAACTCGGTCTCGAGCGCTACAAGGTGCGCCCGGCCGAGATCGCCTGGCTGCAGCCGGGACGCGCCGCCGAGGTCCTCGTGGGTGGGGAAGTCGTCGGCTGGCTGGGGGAGGTCCATCCGCTCGTGCTCAAGCGGTTCGAGGCGAGCGCACCGGTGACGGCCTTCGAGCTCGATCTGGGCAGGCTCATCCGCGCCGCGCGCGACACGCGGCCGTTCACCGAGCCCCCGCGTTTCCCCGCGATCGAGTTCGACCTGGCGCTCATCGTCGACGAATCGGTGACCGCCGAGCGCCTCGAGCAGACCGCGCGTTCCGCCGGCGGCAAGCTTCTGGAAAGCGTGCGCCTCTTCGACGTCTACCGTGGCACGGGCGTTCCGGAGGGAAAGAAGTCGATGGCGGTCAAGCTCGTCTACCGCGCTGCTGACCGCACGCTCACCGCCGACGAGGTCGAGGGCGTCCACGAGAAGCTCGTGCGCAAGGTGTCGGGGGCGCTGGGAGCCGAACTGCGGTCGTAGTAAGACGCGGTCGTCCGGCCGCCCGATGAATCAGTGAACCATAGAGTCGCATAATGGTTGACCTTTATGCGAAGCAACGAATAGAATGCGTCACCAATACCTAGCCATGGATTTGGGAGGTCGGCGTGACGAACGTCGCTGTGGTCGGTGCGGCCGGCTACGCCGGAGTGGAAGCCGTGCGGTGGGTGCTCGCGCACCCGCACTTGAGCCTGACCGCGGTCACCTCGGCGGCGGACGAGGGGCGCCCGATCGCGGCGCTCTACCCGGCGCTGTCCACGGCGACCGACCTCGCGTTCGTCGCGCCCGACGCGGACCGGATCGCCTCGGTCGCCGAGGTCGCACTGCTAGCGGTTCCCCACACGGCCGCGCTCGAGTTGGCGCCCGCACTGCTCGACCGGGGCGTGACCGTCATCGACCTGTCGGCCGACTTCCGTCTCTCGGACCCCCGGGTCTATGAGGCCTGGTACGACACGGCGCACACCCAGGGCGCTCTGCTGGCCGAGGCGGTGTACGGGCTCCCGGAACTCGATCGGTCGCGGTTGGCGGGCGCACGCCTCGTGGCGTGTCCCGGCTGCTACCCGACCGCCTCGGCGCTCGCTGCGGCCCCGGTGCTGGAGGCCGGGCTCGCGCTCGGTTCCCGGATCCTCGTCGACGCCAAGTCCGGTGTGTCGGGCGCCGGTCGTTCCGCAACCGCGACCACGCACTTCTGTTCGGCGGACGAGTCGCTGACGCCGTACAAGGTCGCGGCGCACCGTCACGTCCCCGAGATCGAGCAGAGCTTCTCACGCGCCGCCGGGCGCCCGGTGCGCGCCGTGTTCGCGCCGCACCTCGTGCCGATGAGCCGCGGCCTGCTCGCCACCGTCTACATCGACGTCCCCGATGGCTTCGGCTCGGCCGACGCGCACCTGCTCTATGCCGAGCGCTACGCGTCCGAGCCGTTCGTCAGGGTCTGCCCCCCGGGCGCGATGCCGTCCACCGGCGAGGTCCGCGGAACCAACCGGGCATCGATCGGCGTGACCGTGGACGAGAGGGCCGGGGTGCTCGTGGCCGCCTGCGCCATCGACAATCTCGGCAAGGGCGCTGCGGGCCAGGCGATCCAGTGCCTCAACGCCGTCCTCGGACTGCCGGAGACGACCGGTCTCGACACCGTGGGACCGGTGGTGTGAGGTGGCCTTCTCGAACTCCTTCTCGACTCAGGCGTACGCGCATGCGGAGGGCGGAGTGGTCGCCCCCGGCGGGTTTCTCGCCTCGGGCGTCGCTGCCGGCCTCAAGGCTCACGGCAGACTGGACTTGGCGTTGGTGGCGTGCGAGCGCGCCGTGCCGTGTGCGGCGGTCTTCACGACCAACACCCTTGCCGCGGCACCGGTGCAGGTGTCGCGCCACCACGTCGCCGACGGGGCGTGTCGGGCGGTCGTCATCAACGCCGGCAACGCCAATGCGTGCACCGGGCCGCAGGGGATGGCAGACGCGATCGCGATGGCCGCGGCCGTCGGCGACTCCCTCGGGTGCGACCCGCACGACGTCGTCGTGTGTTCGACCGGGGTCATCGGGGTACCGCTCCCGGTCGACGTCGTCGTCGACGGCATCGCGCTCGCGGCAGAGGCGCTCGACTCGGCCGACGGCGATGCGGCCGCAGAGGCGATCATGACGACAGACACGTTCGCCAAGCAGGTCGCGCTCTCGGCCGAGCTGCCCGACGGTCGGCGATTCACGGTCGGGGGCATGGCCAAGGGCAGCGGGATGATCGCGCCCAACATGGCCACGATGCTCGCGGTCGTCACCACCGACGCACCGCTGAACGCCGAGGCATGCAAGGCCGCGCTGGTGCCGGCCACCGGACGCACCTTCAACCGCGTGACGGTCGACTCCGACACCTCCACCAACGACACGCTCGTGCTGATGGCGAGCGGCGATGCCGGCGGCGCGCCGATCGGGCCGTCCGGCCCGGCCTTCGACGCCGTCAGCGCGGCCGTCGAGACCGTCTGCGCGCAGCTCGCGCGCATGCTCGCCCGCGACGGCGAGGGGGCCACCAAGCTCGTCACCGTGACGGTCACCGGCGCCCGCGACGAGGCCGATGCCGAGAAGGCCGCGCGCGCGGTGGCCGACTCGCCGCTCGTCAAGACGGCCCTGTTCGGCAACGACGCCAACTGGGGCCGGGTCGCCATGGCGCTCGGCAAGTCCGGAGCGGCGCTCGAGCCCGCACGTCTCGCGATCACGTTCGCGGGCATAGTCGTGTGCAGGGACGGCGGCGCGGTGCCCTTCGATGAGGACGAGGCGCTCGAGGCGCTCGACCAGCCCGAGGTGTGCGTACAGGTCGATCTCGGCGTCGGTGACGGTCGCGCCACTATGCTGACCTGCGACCTCTCCTACGAGTACGTCCGCATCAACGGCGAGTACCGAAGCTAGCGGCCGGCGACACGTCGCACCGGCCGCCTCGCTCGAATCGAAACGCCCCACGGCCTCGCGACCGCGACGCCGTCGCCTGAAAGGACCGCTCGTGATGAAGGACTCGCTCGCCAAGGCCGCCACCCTGATGGAAGCCCTGCCGTGGATCAAGCACGCGTGGGGCCGCACCGTCGTGATCAAGTACGGCGGCGCCGCGATGACCGATCCGGCGCTGCGCGACCAGGTGGCCGCCGACATCGTGCTCATGAAGCTCGTCGGCGTGAACCCGGTCGTCGTCCACGGTGGCGGTCCCGAGATCACCTCGTACATGAACCGCCTCGCGCTGCCGGTCGAGTTCCATGACGGGTATCGCGTCACGACCGACGAGGCCATGGAAGTCGTCAAGATGGTCCTCGTCGGCAAGGTCAACAAGGAGCTCGTCGGCGCCATCAACGGTCACGGCCGCCTGGCGGTCGGACTGTCGGGCGAGGACGGCAACCTCGTGACCGCGACCGCCAAAGACCCGCGGCTCGGCCGCGTGGGCACCGTGACGGCCATCGACACCACGGTGATCGACAACCTGATCGAGGACGGCTTCATCCCCGTCGTCGCCACGGTCGCGGCCGGTGACGACGGCGGCAGCTTCAACGTCAACGCGGATCTCGTGGCGGGCGAGCTGGCGGTGGCGCTCGGCGCCGACAAGGTCATCTTCCTCACCGATGTGGACGGTCTGTACGCCGACTTCGGCGACAAGTCGTCGCTCATCAGCGCGCTCACGCCTGCTGCGGCCGAGGACCTCGTCGCGGGCGACACGCTCGAGGGCGGGATGGTGCCCAAGGTCGCCGCGTGCGTCAACGCGCTGCGTGGCGGCGTCCGGCGCGCGCACATCCTCAACGGCACCGACGCGCACGCGCTGCTGCTCGAGGTCTACACCGACGAGGGAATCGGCACGATGATCGCCGAGGACCTTTCCGACGCGACCGGCACGGAGGTGGATCTGTAGTGGGGGCACCGTTCGAGGCGGCCCGCGCCGCCGACTCCACGTGCGTCATGCAGACGTACGCGCGCAAGCCCGTCATGTTCGTGCGCGGCGACGGCATGCGCCTCTACGATGACGAGGGACGCGAGTACCTCGACTTCGTCTCGGGCATCGGGGCGGTCAATCTCGGCCACGCACACCCGGCCGTCACCGCCGCCGTCGCCGAGCAGTCGGCCAAGCTCGTGCACGTGAGCAACCTGTTCTACGTCGAGCATCGCGGTGAGCTGGCGTGCGACCTCGTCCGCCTCCTCGGCGGAGGGATGCGCGTCTTCTTCGCTAACTCCGGTGCCGAGGCCAACGAGGGCGCGATCAAGCTCGCCCGGCGTTGGGCACAGGGTGCGCGGCCCGGCGCGTACAAGGTCATCACCACCCTGCGCTCGTTCCACGGCCGCACCCTGGCCGCCCTTGCCGCGACGGGCCAGCCGGGCAAGCAGGAGGCCTTCGCGCCGTTGCCCGCAGGGTTCGCCCACGTTCCGCTCAACCACATCGGCGCGCTTGACGAGGCGCTCGACGACTCGGTCGCCGCGCTGTTGCTCGAGGTCGTGCAAGGAGAGGGGGGAGTGTGGCCGGCGTCGGCCGAGTACCTCGCGGCGGCCGAGCGGCTGTGTCGGGAGCGCGGGATCCTGCTGATGATCGACGAGGTGCAGACGGGGTTCTTCCGTACGGGCCCCGCCTTCGCCCATCAAGCGTTCGGCATCGAGCCGGACGTGGTGACGCTGGCCAAGGCCATGGCCAACGGATTGCCGGTCGGAGCGCTCGTCGCGCGCGAGGAGGTGGCGCAGGCGTTCGTTCCCGGCGACCACGGCTCCACGTTCGGGGGCGGTCCCGTCGTGTGCGCGGCTGCCCGCGCGACCATCGCCGCGCTCGAGGCGCAGGGTCTCGGTGCCAACGCGACCGCTTCGGGCGAGTACCTGCAGGCCGGGCTCGTCGCTCTCATGGAGTCGACCGGGCAGATCACCGATGTCCGGGGCGCGGGTCTGATGGTCGGCTGCACGCTCGCGTCGCCCGATGCGGCGCGCGTGGCGACGGCACTGTTGGACCGCGGCTGCGTAGTGAACCACATCGGAGCGGATATTTTGCGTTTTCTCCCCCCGCTCGTGTGTGCAACCCCCGAGATTGATACACTCCTGGCTACATTGTCCGACGTCCTTACCGAGGTGAACTGACGTGAGCGTGCAGTCTCTCAAGGGTCGCGATCTCCTGTCTCTCGCGGACCTCTCGCCAGCAGAGCTCTCACACGTGCTCGATGTGGCGGAGGCGCAGAAGCGGATGTGGTCGATCGGCAACCGCAAGCCGATGTTCGACGGCAAGGCGGTCGCGATCGTCTTGCAGAAGCCGTCGCTGCGTACGCGCATGAGCTTCGAGGTCGCGTGCGGCCGGCTCGGGCTGCAGCCCCTCGTGATGAGCGGCCCCGACGGTGCTTTCTCGCGCGGGGAGAGCGTCTACGATACCGCCAAGGTCATGGAGCGCTACGTCGACGCCGTGGTCATTCGCACGTTTGAGCAGTCGCTCGTCGAGGAGTTCGCGGCGCACTGCTCGGTGCCGGTCATCAACGCGCTGACCGACGAGCACCATCCCTGCCAGGGCCTCGCCGACCTGCTCACGATCCGAGAGAAGCTCGGTCGTCTCGCCGGCGTGAAGTTCACCTACGTCGGCGACGGCAACAACATGGCCAGCACCTACCTGCTCGGATGTGCCCTGTCCGGCATGTCGGTGGCAATCGCCACGCCTGCCGGCTACGAGCCGGACCCTGCGGTGGTCGCGCAGGCCACGGCCATCGCCGAGCAGACCGGGGGCAGCGTGCTCGTGACCACGGACGTGGCTGCGGCGGTCGGCGGGGCCGAGGTCATCGCGACCGACACGTGGGCGTCGATGGGCCAGGAAGAGGAGCACGCGGTACGCGTCCGCGCGTTCGCACCCTACTCGGTGACCTCCGAGACGCTCGCGCTTGCCGCGCCGGGCGCGCTGTTCATGCACTGCCTTCCGGCGCATCGCGGCGAGGAGGTCGCCAACGAGGTCATCGATGCCCCGTGCTCGATCGTGTTCGACGAGGCCGAGAACCGGCTTCATGCTCAAAAGGCGTTGCTGTCGCTCGTTATCGGCTAGACGGTCACTGGAGAAGGCGAAGGATCCATGAGGAAACGACAGGAACGCCAAGACGCGATCAGGCGCATCGTGCGCGCCGAGCGGGTCAAGACGCAGCGAGCGCTCGTCGACCAGCTGCGGGCGGAAGGCTTCGAGTGCACGCAGGCGACGGTCTCGCGTGACATCACCGAGATGGGGCTGCGCAAGCTCCCGGAGGGCGTCTACGTGCTCGCTGAGGACCTGCACCTGCAGCGCATGGTCAGCGACCTGGTCAAAGACGTGAGCCGCTCCGCCAACCTGGTCCTGATCAAGGCCCAGTCCGGCACCGCGCCCGGCGTCGCGGCCGCCCTCGACGCCGCCGATCTCGCCGGCATCCTCGGCAGCGTCTCCGGTGACGACACCATCCTCGTCGTGATGGAGAACGAGGTCGACGGCGAGGCGCTCGTCGAGACGCTCGACAAGTTCCGCGGAGCCTAGCACCGCGCGACCTACCCGCAGATCCCCCGGCCGCTGCCCGGCCGACACCCGAAAGGAACGATGATGGCTCGCGAGAAGTGTGTACTTGCCTATTCCGGCGGCCTTGATACCTCGGTCGCCATCACTTGGATCCAGGAACACTACGACCTTGACGTGGTCACGCTCGTGGTCGACGTCGGCCAGGAGCGCCAGGACCTCGAGTTCGTGCGCGAGAAGGCTCTCAAGATCGGCGCAGCCGAGTCGGTGTGCAAGGACGTGCGCGAGGAGTACGTCGAGGAGTTCCTCGCCAAGTGCCTCAAGGCCAACGCCCTGTACGAGAACAAGTACCCCCTCCTCTCGGCGATGAGCCGGCCCATCATCGTGAAGCACCTCGTCGAGGAGGCCCACCGCTGCCGGGCGAAGTACATCGCCCACGGCTGCACCGGCAAGGGCAACGACCAGGTGCGCTTCGAGGTCGGCATCGCCGCCCTCGATCCCGACATCCAGATCCTCGCGCCGGTGCGTGAGTGGGAGCTCAAGACCCGCGAGCAGGAGATGGAGTACGCCGAGGCACGCGGTATCCCGGTGCCCACCACCAAGGACAACCCCTACTCGATCGACGACAACCTCTGGGGTCGCGCCATCGAGTGCGGCGTGCTCGAGGACCCGTGGGTCGAGCCGCCGGCGGACATCTACACGCTGACCAACGACGCGCGCACCGACGCATGCGGCAACGAGCCGGAGTACGTCGTGCTCAGCTTCGAGCAGGGCCTGCCGGTGGCCGTCGACGGGGAGCTGTGCAACTTCCAGTCGATCATCGAGAAGATGAACGACGTGGCGGGGCGCCACGGCTTCGGGCGGATCGACATGATCGAGAACCGGCTCGTGGGCGTGAAGTCGCGCGAGATCTACGAGGTCCCGGGTGCGCTCGCGCTCATCACGGCGCACAAGGCGCTCGAGGACCTGTGCCTCGAGCGCGAGGTCCTGCACTACAAGCTCGGCATCGAGCAGAAGTGGGCCGAGCTCGTCTACAACGGCCAGTGGTTCAGCCCGCTCAAAGAGGCGCTCGACGGATTCGTCGAGAGCACGCAAAAGCTGGTGACCGGCGACGTCCGCCTGCGCTTCTACAAGGGCAGCTGCGTCACGGTGGGTCGCCGCAGCCCCTACTCGCTCTACGACTACAACCTCGCGACCTACGACGCGGCCGACACGTTCGACCACAAGGCCGCCAAGGGCTTCATCGACCTGTGGGGCCTGCCCACCAAGGTGTGGGCCCGCCAGCGCCGCAAGGTCGGCAAAGAGGGCGAGGTCTAAGCGCTTCCATGGGCGGAATCGGTCCCCTCGAGCTCGTCTTGGTGCTGGTCGCGGTAGTGGCGCTGTTCGGGCCCACGCTCGTCGGCTTCTTCATCGGCTACCAAGTGGGCAAGAAGCGCTCCGAGCAGCCCTCCGCGCCCGTCGGTCCCTCGACGCCGCCGTCGCCCGCCACCACGCCCGAACCACGTCCGGAGCCCGCAGCCGAGCCCGGCCCCGAGCCCCGCTCCGACGCATCCGAGGAGTCCACCGATGAGTGACAAGGCCACCCCCTGGGGCGGGCGTTTCGAGAAGAGCCCGGGCAAGTTCCTGATGCAGTTCGGCGCATCGCTTCCCGTCGACCAGCGCATGTGGGCCGAGGACATCCGTGGCTCGATCGCGCATGCGCGCATGCTCGCCAAGCAGGGCGTGATCAGTGATGCGGACGCCGACGCCATCGAGACGGGGCTCTCGGAGATCTACCGCGAGATCAAGGCGGGGGACTTCGAGTGGCGCATCGCCGATGAGGACGTGCACATGGCGATCGAGCGCGTGCTGACCGAGCGCATCGGCCCGGCCGGCGCGCGGCTGCACACGGGTCGCAGCCGCAACGACCAGGTGGCGACCGACACCCGCCTGTACGTGAAGGGCCGCATCACCGACGCGGCGTTTCGCGTACAGTGCGTCCGCCGCGCGCTGGTCAAGCTCGCCGACGAGCACTTCGGCGTCGTCATGCCGGGCTACACGCATCTGCAGAAGGCCCAGCCGGTCCTCTTCAGCCACCATGCGCTCGCCTACGCGTGGATGCTGACGCGCGACTTCACGCGACTGCGCCACGCCTACGAGGCGGCCGACGTCCTCGTGCTCGGCAGTGCCGCGCTCGCTGGCACCACCTACCCGCTCGACCGCGACTACGTGGCGCACCGGCTCGGGTTCGCCGAAGTCAGCCCCAACTCGCTCGACGCAGTCTCCGACCGCGACTTCCTGTTGGACCTGACCTACGCCTGCGCCGTGACCCAGACCCATCTCTCGCGCCTGTGCGAGGAGCTGATCCTGTGGTCGAGCGACGAGTTCGGCTTCATCACGATGGACGATGAGTTCTCGACCGGCTCGAGCATCATGCCGCAGAAGAAGAACCCCGACTTCGCCGAGCTCGTCCGCGGAAAGACCGGCCGCGTCGTGGGCGACCTGACCGGGCTGCTCGTGACCCTGAAGGGCCTTCCGCTCGCGTACAACAAGGACATGCAGGAGGACAAGGAGGGCGCGTTCGACGCGGTCGACACCCTCGCCGATTCGCTGCGCGCGGTCTCCGGCATGCTCGACACCCTGCGCGTCAACGACGAGCGCATGCGCTCCGGCGCCCTCGGCGGGTTCATGGCCGCGACCGATCTGGCTGACTACCTGGTGGGCAAGGGCGTGCCGTTCCGGGAGGCCCACGAGGTCGTGGGCCGTCTGGTGCTCGCCGCCGAGAAGGCCGGTCGCACCCTGCAGGACTTCTCGGCAGACGAGTACGCGCAGCACGATGCGCGGTTCGGCCCCGACGTGCTCGCCGCGGTCGACATCGACCAGGTGGTCGCCCGTCGCACCACGTACGGCGGCACCGGACATGAGTCGGTGCGCGTCCAGCTCGAGGCGCAGCGCGACGCGATAGCGGCAGACGACGCCTGGCTCGAGAGCGTGGGGGAGTAGCCGCCCGGGCGCGCCGATCATGCCTGCCACCGACAACACCGCCGTCGCCGCCAAGCTCGAGCTCTACGCCGACCTTCTCGAGATCTCGGGCGCGGACAAGTTCCGCTTCCTGAGCTACCGCAAGGCCGCCAACGCGGTGCGCGCCTGGCCCGAGCAGGTCGCCGCTCTGGCGAACGAGGGCCGTCTGACCGAGGTGCCCGGCGTCGGCGCCAAGATGGCGGTCACCATCGAGCAGATCGTCACGCGCGGCTCCTTTGACGGGCTCGACGCGCTTGCGCAGCGGGTCCCCGTGGGCCTCTCGCAGGTCATGAGACTGCCCGGCGTGGGCCCCAAGCGGGCCGCGCAACTACACGAGAAGCTCGGCGTGACGACCCTGGATGACCTGGCCGCGGCGCTGGAAGACGGCAGCGTCGCCCGTCTCGGAGGTCTCGGCGAGAAGACCGCGGCCAAGATCGCAGCGGCGCTGGAGGCTCACGCACGCCACAGTGAGCGCACGCCCATCGGCGTCGCGCTTCCCGTGGCCGAGTCCGTGCTCGAGACGGTCAGGGCGGTCAAGGGCGTCGAGCGCGCCGAGATCGCGGGTAGCGTGCGCCGCAGGGCAGAGACCGTCGGCAACGTCGACCTGGTCGTCGCCACGCGCTGCCCCCAGGATGTCCGCTCGGGACTCGAGGCCATGCCCGCCGTCGAGCGGGTGCTGGCCGCCGGCGAGCCCGACGAGGTGCTCCTGGAGCTCCACGACGGTCTGGGCGTCGACATCCGCCTCGTCGCCCCGGCGTCGTTCGGGTCGGCGCTGCGCTACTTCACGGGAAGCATCGAGCACAACCGCGCGTTCAGCGAGCGGGCCACCGCCCTCGGTGTCTCGGCGCTGCCAAACGGTCCCTACGCCGAGGAGTCCGAGGCGCTCAAGGCCGCCGGCGTGCTCGTGGAGCTGCCCCCCGAGGCCCGTGAGGGTGCCGCGACGCTCGCCCTGGCGGCACAGGGTCGCCTGGCGCCGCTCGTGTCGCTCGGCGACGTGCGCGGCGACCTGCAGACGCACTCCACCTACACGGACGGCAAGACCACGCTCGCGACCAATCGGGCCGTCGCGGCCGAGCTCGGGTACGAGTACCTGGCCGCCACCGACCACGCCTACGCGTTGAGGATGGTGGGTGGGCTCGACGTGGCGGACCTCGAGCGCCAGTGGGCCGAGATCGACGCGCTCAACGAGACGCCCGGCCCGCGCATCCTCAAAGGTATCGAGCTCAACATCG
>CAZCRB010000021.1:0-18838 GCA_964500985.1 uncultured Eubacteriales bacterium | reverse complement strand
CGGCCAAGTCGAGCACCATGCGCTCGCGGCTGAAGGTGTTGGGCCCGATGCGGATGCCGAACGGCGATGCCGGATCGGCGCCGAACTGGTCGGCCGGATAGTCGAAGTAGTGCATCTCGCCATCGGAGGGCACCACTTGGACGAACGCGTGCTTGGAGGCCCCGTCGGGCGAGTACGAGATGCCGGGGATCACCGCGACGACCCGTTCTTGTGCGGCGTCGGCCTGCTTGAAGTACCAGCCCTCGAAGTAGCGGCGGCTCACGGCGCCGCCCTGGTAGGCGGCGGGATTCCATATGCGGCTGCGTGATGGCGTCATGTGCCGACTGTACCCGTTGGGCGGTTTCAGCCGTCCAGCCTCCCGAGGTACTCGGTGTAGTCCGTGTCTTGCAGGAAGGCGAGGACGCGCCGGCGCCCGACACGCAGGACCGCCCAGGGCGCGAACTTGAACTCGAGGTGCAGCCACGCCCACTCGCGCAGCCGCTTCGCCGGCGGCAGTGCCCGCAGGTAGGCGCGTTGTCCGGGCCCGAGCCTCCGGAAGCGCAGCAGCAGTCCGGCGAGAAACGCCTTGAGGATCCGGACCCGCGAGTAGAACCTGCGGTACTCGGCGGTGACGATCTCCTGCATCTCCCGGGCGGTCATGCGCTCCGGCCGGATGGCCACGTGCATCCCGTCGACGAACTTCAGCTCCGCGACGTCGTGGAACAGCACGCGGCCGGCTGACTCGTGGGCCGCGGTGCTCGCGGTGCCGGGCAGCGGGGTCTCGAAGAGGTACTGCAACGAGGAGACGTACTTGCGCGCGAAGCGGCCGTTTCGCCGGAGTGTCTCGGCGGTGTCGCCCGCGAACGCGATGAACATACCGTGCACGAGCAACCCGTAGCGTCGCATCGCCGCCAGTGCGGCGGCCATGCGCTCGGCGCTGATGTGCTTGCCGATCTCGTCGAGGTCGCTGTCCTCGCTGGACTCGACGCCGATGCACAGCATCGTCACCGGGGCGAGGTCGCGCAGCAGTCCGAGCAGCTCGCGGTCGAGCTTGCCGCTGCGATCGAAGACGGCGTCGGCCCGCAGCTGCACGGCGATGGGACGCGCGTAGCCCTCGCGGATGGCACCTCGCAGGAAGCGCTTGAACGAGGGCTTGTTCGCGGCGGAGTTGTCATCGATCAGGAACGTGCCGCCGCGTCCCTCTCGTTGGCAGCGCAGCAGCTCGGTGACGCTGGTGTCCTCGTCGCGCAGGACGTAGCGCGGCCAGATCTGGTGCACTTCGCAAAAAGCGCAGCGTTCGGGGCATCCCCGCGAACGCCACACGAGCCCGGTCGTGCGGTTCTCGGCACCGTGGACGAGCGACATGTCGATGAGCGGCAGGGCGCAGACCTCGTCGCGGCTGAGCTGGCGCGGCGGCGGGCCGAAGCACACGTCGCCGCCGCGGCGCCACGCCATGCCCGGGATTTCCGCCAGCGCCTCGTCGTCGGGGCCGCCGGCGTCGCGTTCGGCGGCCAGCACCTGCAGCAGCTGCGGCAGCGAGAACTCCGCCTCGCCGCGGATGACGTAGTCGGCACCCGCCTCAAACGACCGCTCCGGCGCGCACGTGGGCTCGGGGCCACCAAAGACGAGCACGGCTGACGGGTTGAGCCTGCGCGCCTCGGCGGCGAGCCCGGCGGTGCGGGTGAGGGTGCACGTGATGGCCGAGAACCCGATGACGTCGGCACGGGCGACGTAGTCCCAGTCGACGGAGCCCTTGCCGGAGATGTCTTCGACGAACGCCCGGACGGCGTAGCCGTCATCGCGCAGGACGGTCGCAAGGAGCGGCACCCCACGCCCCATCGCGACGTGCGAGTAGATGTTGAGGCCCGGCGAGCCGGCCTCGATAAGCGCAACGCGCCGAGTGTCCACGGAAGTCATCGTGTCACCCCCATGCTGGACTTCTTCCCAGCACGGGGGCGTTTCCATGCGCCGCGCCGCCGGCCTCAGCCCAGCTCGAGGCAGACGCGGACGATGCCGTCGCTCGGCGGGCTCACCTCGAAGCCGAGTCTCTGGGCCAGGGTGAGCATCCCCTCGTTGTCCGCCGAGATCGTGCCGACGAGCTGCGAGAAGTCCTTCTCCTCCGCGATGCCGATGATCAGGTCGACCAGCTTGAAGCCGAGGCCGCGGTGCTGGAACTCGTCGTGAACGAGCACGGTGAACTCGCCCGCCTCGCGCTCCGGGTCGCCGAGCAGCCGGCCCACGCCGATGATCCGCTTGGCTTTGCCGTCGGTGAGCTCCGCCACGATCGCGAGCTCGCGCTCGTAGTCGATGTTCGTGAAGCGCACGAGCCGCTCGTGATTGAAGGTCGGCACCCCGTCGAAGAACCGGCTGCGCAGTGAGTCCTCGGTCATCGTGGAGAGCATCTCGCCGATCATGGGCTCGTCTTCCGGCCGGATGGGGCGCAGCAGCACCTCGGTCCCGTCGGCGAGCTTCCAAGGCGCGACGTAGCGCGTCGGGTACGGCGTGATGACGAGGTGGGGGGACTCGGGAGCACCTTCGAGCACGGACTCGTCGATGATGATGCGGGCGTCCACCGCGATCGGAACGCCGCGCGAGATGACGACGGGGTTGATGTCGATCTCGGCGATCTCGGGGAAGTCGACGACGATGTTGGACAGCATCGTGAGCATCTCGTCGATGGCGCCGAGGTCCGGGGGCTCTACGCCGGTGGGCGGTCGGCTGAGCGACCGGTAGATCCGGGTCTCCTCCATCATCCGCCGGGCGAGCACCTGGTTGAGCGGCGGAAGGCTCACCGCGAAGTCGGCGAGCCCCTCGGCACCCACGCCGCCGGCCCCGAACACGATCACCGACCCGAACTGCCGGTCCTTCTTCATCCCGAGGATGAGCTCGTAGTCGATCGGTCGCGCCATCCTCTGGACCGAGACGCCCTCGACGGTCGCGTCGGGCGCCCGCTGTGCGACGCGCTCGAGCATCTGCCCGTAGGCGCGCTCGAGATCGGGAGCCGAGCAGATGCCGACCTCCACGCCACCGGCCGCGTTCTTGTGGGTGATCTCGTGGCTGACGATCTTGAGCACCACCGGGTAGCCGAGCTCGGCCGCCGCCGCGAGCGCCTCGGCGGCGCTCGTCGCGAACCGCTGCTCGATGACCGGCATCCCGTAGGTGGTCAGGAACCGCTTGGACTCCTCCTCGGTCAGGACGAGACGCCCCGACTTGGCGACGCGTCGCAGCATCGCCTGGAGGTTGTGGCGCGGCGGCGCCTCGTCGATGGCGAGCTCCGAGGGGGTCTCGTAGAGCAGCTCGAGGTTGCGCGAGTACCGGTACATCCCGAGATACGTCTTCACGGCGTCTTCCGGCGTCTCGTAGCTCGGGATGCCGGCCGCGGTGAAGATGCGGCGGCCGTTGCGCACCGTCTCGCCGCCCATGAGCACCGTGATCACCGGCTTGTCCGAGCCCTTGACCAGGGCGGCGACCTTCTCGGCCATCTCGTCGGGGCGGGCGTTGCCCTGCGGCGTGTAGATCAGCAAGATTCCGTTGATGCCGGGTTCGTCGAGGCAGGTCTGGACCGCGGCGACGAAGCGGTCGCTGCCCGCGTCCCCGAGCACGTCGATGGGGTTGGAGTGGCTCCAGTACGCCGGGAGCGCCTCGTCGAGACGCGCCATCGCCTGTTCGCTGAGGCGCGCCAGCCGGCCCCCGTGCTCGATGAGCGAGTCGGTCGCCATCACGCCGAGTCCGCCGGCGTTGGTGACGATCGCGACGTCGGCGCCGCGGGGCAGGCGATGCGAGTCCAGAACCGCCGCCGCGTGGAACAGGTCGGCGACCTCGTGGACGCGCACCACGCCTTCGCGGCGAAACGCGGCCTCGTAGATCTCGTCACCTCCGGCCATCGCGCCGGTGTGCGACAGGGCGGCCTTGGCGCTCTCCGCATAGCGGCCGGGCTTGAGGACGATGATGGGCTTGTTGCGCGCGAAGCCGCGCGCCGCGCTCATGAACCGGCGGGCGTTACCGATGCTCTCCATGTAGATGAGGATGCTGCGGGTCTGCTCGTCTTCACCGAGGAAGTCGACGAGGTCGGCGAAGTCCACGTCCACCATCCCGCCCACCGACGCGAACATCGAGAAGCCCACGTGCGCGTCGATCGCCCAGTCGAGCATCCCGGTGCCCAGCGCGCCGCTCTGCGAGATCAGCGCGATGTTGCCCGCGGTCGGCTGGATGTTGAGGAACGAGGCGTTCAGGTCGACCGTCGGCCGGATGACGCCGAGGCAGTTGGGCCCGACCACGCGCATGGGGCTGTCGCGCAGGATCTCTTTGATGCGCTGCTCGAGCTCGGTGCCGGCCGCTCCGGTCTCGCTGAATCCGGCGCTGACCACGATCGCCCCGTGCACGCCCGCCGCCGCGCACTGGGCGAGCACGTCGGGCACGGTGGCCGCTGGGGTGGCGACCATCGCCAGGTCGACCTCGGCCGGGACCTCGGCGATGCTCGGATATGCCGGCAGGCCGAGGATCGTCTCGTGGCGCGGGTTGACGGGGTAGATGACGCGCTCGGGGGAGCGCATCACGTTGTCCATGATCGTGCGGCCGACCGAGCCCTCGGACTCCGAGGCGCCGATGACGGCGATCGTCTTGGGATCGAACATACGCTGCATTGCCATGCACCTCCTTAGGGAAGGTTCCCCGGACGATGCGATGGCACGCAGCGGATCAGGCGCGCTCGGTGGGCCCGCTGGCGTCCGCGGCGTCGGGGTCCGGCTCGGGCGCATCCGGTGCCGCGTGCGCGCTCGCATGCGACCGGACCCGCGCCGAACCTGCGAGCGCGATCCCCACCGCGACCGCGGACGTCCCCATGGGCATCAGGGTCGCGGCGCACGTCGTACACGAGGTGCACCCGCCCGGACATGCCCGGGTCAGGAAGCTCGCCACCCCGATCGCCCCGACGGCGGAGATGAACGACGTCGCCGCGGTGCCGGGCGCCTTCACCGGGGCCTCCGGTACTCGAGCGCGCTGCTCGGGCAGGCGCTGACGCAGTCCTGGCACTGGATGCACAGGTGGCTCTCGATGGCCGGCTCGTCCTCGGGATGCGACGTGATCGCCCGCATCGGGCACGTGCCCTGGCAGGTGCCGCAGTGGGTGCAGGCATGCGGGTTCGCGCGGACCCGCAGCCCCCACGGTGCGCGTGCCGTCGCCCAAGAAGCCAGCCCCATCGCGGTGCCTGCCGGGCAGAGGAACAGGCACCAGCCGCGCCCGCCTTTGGTGAGCAGGCCGAGCGGGACGATCCAGAGCGCCGCCGCGATGACCCCCATGCTGCTGAAGTAGACGAAGCCGGAGAGGTCCCCAAAGACCGCGCTCACCAGGTTCTGCATCTGGCTGAAGTTGCACAGCGCGCAGCAGATGTTGGAGGTCACAAAGGGTGCCAGCAGGATGCCGACGAAGAACCCGTAGCGCAGCGGCACGATGTCGACCCGGCCGCGAAAGTCGAACCTGAACCGGTCCGGCACCATACGGCCGAGGTACTCGGGAAGCGCGCCGGCGGGGCACAGCCAGCCACAGAACAGCGGCCCGACCGCCATCGCCGCCAGCGGCAGCACCGCGATCGGCAGCCACGCGACCGGGCTGCCGCCGATCGACGGCCACATCCACGGCTGCGCGAGCCACCCGAGTGGCATGCGCAGGCACGCGCTGTGCACGTCGGAGATCGAGGTACCCGCCGCGGTCTGCGGGAACAGCAGGCCGACGCCGCGCACGAGCAGCGCGAACGGGGCGTAGAACAGCACCACCCCGGCCGCGAAGCCCCCCAGACGCTTGAGCCGGTTCGAGGCCAGCCGGGTCCTAGGGGGCACAGCAGTCACCGGCCTCTTGCGGGAACCCGGAGCGCATGAACACCACGGGCAGCCGGCTCAGGGTCGCACCGCTGCGCGCGTCGACGACGTAGATGGTGCCACTGGCCGGCACCGACCGGGCGGGCAGCGGCTCGGGCAAGGTCACGGTGAGCCCGAAGTCGACGACCGCGCCCGGCGCGAGGTCCCGCTCGATCTCGTGCGTGGCGGGGTTCCAAGCGCGGTCGCGTGAGTGCCACTCGGTGTCCGCCGGGAAGCCCTTCGTGACGAAGCGGATGCGGCGAGGCTCGTCGCCGACGTTTGAGACGACGTGGGACGAGACCTCGATCACCCGTGGCTGCAGCGCGCGCTTGATGCGCCCGCGGCTGTCGAGGGGGACGACCACCGACCCGGTGAGCGCGCGCGGCGAAGCTCCGCCGCACGCCGCACCGACGGCGGGGTAGTTCATCACGAAGCCGGCACGCTCACCGGCCGACACGGACTTGTTGTAGGCGCCGATGCCAAAGACCAGTGACATCCCCACGACGACCCACAACAGCGAGCTCAGACGTCTCCCCACGCGGTCCCCTCAGTCGCGAACGGTCAAGTCTCCACGTGCGCGCGATGCTGCGCCTTACTCGGGGGGCGCGCCTTCGGAAACGACGACCAGCACCGGAGAGCCCGGCGCCGCCTGTGTGTTGACCGAGGGGAACTGGAAGCCGACCGTGCCTGCTGCGACGGTGTCGGAGGGCACGGTCTGCACATCAACGGTGAAGCCGGCGTTCTCGAGGGCGGCCCGGGCGTCTGCCTCGGTCATCCCCGTCACGTCGGGTACCGCGACGGCTGCGGTCGGGGTCTTGCCGAGCGAGACGACGATCGCGACCTCCGACCCTGCCGCGGCCTTGGCCCCGGCCGTCGGGAACTGGTTGACCACCACGCCACTGGCGACGGTATCGCTGTACTGGCGGTACACCTTGGTCTTGAGGCCAGCGGACGTGATCGCCTTGTTCGCGTCGGACTCGTTCTTGCCGGTCACGCTCGGCACGGTCGCGCTGCCGGTACCGGGGCCCAGCGAGACGACGATCTGGACCTTGGAGCCGGCGACCGCCGTGGTCCCCGCTGCGGGCACCTGTCCGAACACCGTGCCCTTCGCCGCCTTGGAGTCGTAGACCGAGTAGACCTGCGAGGTGAAGCCGGCGCTCTTGATCGCCGACTCGGCGTCGCTCTGGCTCTTGCCCTTCACGTCCGGCACCGCAGACGTCGCAGGAGCCTTGCCCCTCGACACCACGATCACGAGGGTGGAGCCCGCCTTCACGGTCGCCTCCGGCTCGGGGACCTGTGCGGCCACGAGTCCTGCCGCGACCGTGTCGCTGTACTGCTGGTTCACGAGCGGAACGAGCCCGATGGCGTTGGCGGTGTTCACCGCGGTGGTCTCGCTCAGACCGGTGACCGTGGGGACGCGGGTATCGACGCCGTCGTTGAAGTTCACGGCCAGGTTGACCGGCCTACCGTCCTTGAGCTTGGAGCCCGCGGCGGGCTCCTGCGTGGCCACCTGTCCAAGCGGCACGTCCTTGGTCGCCACGTAGGTGACCTCGCCGAGCTTGTAGCCGGCATCCTGCAACACGCGCACGGCTTCTGCCGGCTGCAGGCCGACGACGTCGGGGACCTTCTTGCCGCATCCGCTCAGTGCCAACGCCGAGACCACGAGCAGCGCTGCGGTCAGGATCGCGAACAGCTTGGATCGGGCTGATGTGCTCACGCGGGCCTCCATGCGGATCGGGAGTGCGCGCCGGTCTCGGCGCTAGGGGACTTTTGCCCAACTCCGCCGCAGGTTGCACGCGGATGTGCCCGGAAGTGCGATCCTGCGTGCCAAACCGCCCGCGACCGCCCGCGACCCCACCCCGGCGCTCAGCCGTGAAGGCGGGCGCCCGCCGAGCTGCCGAGAAGAGCCGCCGCGGTCGCGGCCGCGTAGGCCGCCACGGGACCGGCGACGCCGAGCAGCGCACCGGCGACCGCGAAGAACGCCGCGCCGCCCCACGACCCGACCACCGCGCCGCGGAGCAGCTCGTTGGCCGCGCCGCCACCGGAGCGTCGGATCGAGGCCGTCGCCATGACCGCCGAGACGACGGGCAAAGGAGCGAGTATCCCGGCCAGGTTCGCGCCGAGACGCCCCGCGAAGGTCGTCAGGACCACCACCGCCGTGCTCGCGACGGCCACCTGGAGCGCGATCTCGCGTTTGCGGGGCTCGCGGCGCTGTGTGGCCGCCCGGCGCTGCCTCACCGTGCGCGCGAGTAGCGCGAGCGTCGCTGCGACGAGCAGGCCGCTGCGGATCCAGTCCAAGTCGAGCGGCGCGAGGACCCACGCCGTCGCAAGGAACGCGAGCAGCGACGCGCCCAGAGCGGCGGGCCACGAGTGTCGCTCCGAGGTGGTCGCGTAGCAGGCGCAGAAGGCGCCCCCCGCGACGAAGCCGACCAGCGTGCTGTGCGCGGCGCTGACGGCGAACCGCTCGCCGTGCTCCACGAGGAGCAGGACCGAGATGGGTCCGGAGACGAGCGGAAGCCCGAGCACCCAACCGCCGGCCCGGTCGCCCCACTTGCGTCCGACGAGCACGCACGCTCCCATCAGCAGGGGAGTGAGCAGGACCTTGGCGACGATCAACGGCATTCGGGGACTCCGGCGGTCGAGTTTTGCGGTGACACCCCAATCGTCGGTATTGATGAGAGTAAAGTCCATTTACTCTATTCTTGTGTAAGCAAAGATATTGTTGAGTCTATCGGGAGAGTCGTCATGCTGAACACCACGCGGCTTCGTGTCTTGCGGGAGGTCGCAGCCCGCGGCACCATCACGGCCGCCGCCGAGGCGCTCTATCTCACGCCGCCCGCCGTCTCGCACCAGCTCAGCGTGCTCGAACGAGAGGTGGGCGTCCCGCTTCTCGAGCGCACCGCGCGCTCGGTGAGGTTGACCGATGCGGGCAACAGGCTCGTGGAGCACGCGGAGACGATCCTCGCCGAGTGCGAGGCGGCGCTCGCCGACGTGGCCGCGTTCGCCCAGGACGTGACCGGCACCGTGCGCCTCTCGGTGTTCCAGACGGCGGCCCAGACGTTCGCCCTGCCGGCGCTCGCCAGCGTCACGGACCGCTACCCGTCGCTCGACCTCACCGTCTACGAGATGGAGCCCGTCCGGGCCCTTCCGGCGCTCAAGGCGGGCCAGCTCGACATCGCGCTGTCGCACGAGTGGGACTTCGTGCCGGTTCCCACCGACCCGGGGATCGAGCGCCACGACCTGTTCTCGGAGCCGGTCGTCGTGCTGCTGCCGCGGGGGCATCGGCTGGCGAGCGCCCCTGTGCGTCTCGCCGAGCTCGCCGATGAGCGGTGGTGCGTGGCGCACGAGAGCGCGTCGAGCCGCCAGGCCGTCGAGCGGGTGGCGAACTCGGCCGGCTTCGAGCCCAAGGTGATCTTCGAGAGCAACTACTTCCGGGCGATCGGCTCAGCGGTCGAGGCCGGTCTCGGCGTGGGGGTCGCCCCGGCGCTGACCGACCTGCGCGGACTCGATCTGGCGATTCTGCCGCTGGTCGAACCGCGGATGAGCCGGCGCATCTTCGCGGCGGTCCGCAGCGGTTCGGGCCAGGCCCCGGCGATACGCGCGGTCATCGACGCGATGGCCGAGACCGCGGCCCGGCGCTGACACGGGAGCGGCGCCGACACGGGAGCGGCGCGCAGCGATAGACTGTCGGTGCACCGTGGGGAGGAGAGGAAGCGCGTGGCCAAGGATCGTATGGACGGCATTCTCAAGATGCTCGAGCGCCTTCCGGTGCCCGTCGTCATCGCCAGCCCTCTCACCGGCCGTATCCTGTGGGTGAACTCGCAGCTTCTCGGACTGGCCAAGGCCGGCCACCCGGACCAGGTCGTGGGCTCGAGCATCCTGGACTTCGTCAAGGCGCAGCAGCAGTCGCGCGCGCTCGCAGACCTGGCCAAGGTCGCGCTCGGACAGAGCCCGCCGCCGGTCATCTACGAGCTGAGCAAGCTCGACGGAGAGACGGCCGCCGCCCACGTCGCTTCGATGCCGATGCTGTATCACGCCCAGCCGGCGATGCTGAGCCTGGTCACCGACGTCTCGGTGGAGCAGCGGCTCATCCGAGACCTCGCGGAGAGCGAGGAGCGCTACCGCGAACTGCTCGACAACACGCAGAGCGGCATCGTCGTGGTGGTCGACCAGGAGGTCGTCTACGCGAACCGTTCGTTGGTGCGCGCGTTGGGCCTCGGGTCGCTCGAGGAGCTGGTCGGCCGCTCGATGTACGACTTCATCGCCGAGGAGTTCCGCCGTCCCGTTCGCGAGGCCCGCCACGGGGTCATCATGTCCGGTGAGCCGTACCCGCCCTCGCCCGTGGAGTTGGTGCGCGTCGACGGGACACGCCTGCGTACCTCCGCGGCGACCACCCGCGTGCGGTGGAACGGCGAGCTCGCGACGCAGACCCTCATGCACGACCTCGAGCGCGCCGAGGAACTCTGAGCGCGCCAAACCCGATCCCGGCAAGGAGACTCACATGACCCCCGGTCACGATCCAGCGACCCCCGAAGCCCCCGTCACCAACCCCACGCTCGAGCTCATGAACGCGCGCTGCTCGACCCGCGCGTACAGCGACGAGCCGATCACCGATGCCGAGAAGGCCGCCATCCTGCACACCACGATGCGCGCCCCCACCGCCGGCAACCTGATGCTCTACACGATCATCGACGTCACCGATCCCGCGCTCAAGGAGCGGCTCGCGCAGACCTGCGACGACCAGCCGTTCATCGCGACCGCGCCGTGGGTGCTCGTCTTTCTCGCCGACATGCAGAAGTGGACCGACGTCTTCCGGCACGCGCACGTCGAGGAGGTCGAGGGTGTCGAGCACCGGCGCGCGCTGGGCTCCGGCGACCTGCTGCTCGCGTGCTCCGATGCGCTCATAGCCGCACAAAACGCCGTGATCGCCGCCGAGTCGCTCGGTATCGGTTCGTGCTACATCGGCGACATCCTCGAGCAGGCCGAGGTCCACGCCGAGCTGCTCGACCTGCCGCCCCACACGCTGCCCATCGCCATGGTGTGCTTTGGCCGCGCCGCCGCGACCCGCGCGCCCGTCCCGCGCTACGAGAAGCACGTGGTACACGAGAACCGCTACCACCGCCTCAGCGAAGCCGAGCTCGACCAGGTCAGCGACGACCTCGCGCGGCTGCACGCCCCGCACGGCCTGCCCTCGGGAGTCGCCAACTACGGGCAGGTCGTCTACAAGCGCAAGTTCACCTCCGCGTTCATGCGCGAGATGAACCGCTCGGTGAGCTGGTGGCTCGAGCGCTGGCAGTCCGGCTAGCCGCGGGCGTGTCCGCGCTCCGTACGCGCGGCGAGTCCGGCCGCCGCCTCCAGCACGAGAAGCGCTGCGAGACGGACCGTGCGCTGGTCGCGTGAGTCGGTGGTCGCGTCGATCTCGGTGAGGTCGATCGCGCGCACCCGCGGGTCTCGCGCGAGGAGGTAGGCGAGGCGCCTCAGGTCGTCGGCGCTCAGTCCGCCGGGCGCGGCCGAGGGGCAGCCGGGGACCTCCGCGCGGTCGCACACGTCGACGTCGATGTCGACGAAGACCGGCCGACCACCGTGCCCGGCGATGTCGAGGGCACGCGTGACCAGTGCCGGCATCTCGCGGTGGCGCATCTCGCCGCGCGAGATCACCGTGATGCCGAGCTCGTCGGCGCGACGCGCGTAGGCGGGCGAGTTCGAGAAGTCGGCGATGCCGATCTGGACCACGTTGGCTCCCGGCAGTCCCGCCTCGATGAGCCGGCGCACGGGCGAGCCGTTGGTCTCGCCGTCGCGCAGGTCGTGGTGCGCGTCGACGGTGATGAGTCCGCATTCGCCGAGCCCGCCGGGGAACATGCCCGCCATCGTCGAGTACGTGATCGAGTTGTCGCCGCCGACGGCGAGCAGGAGCCGGACGCGCTCGGCCGCCGCCGCTGCCGCCACGGCGACGCGGGCCTCGCCCTCGGGTCCGTCCGGATCGGTGACGTCACCGAAGTCGAGGGCGTCGAGCTCGGCGACATCGGTGCGATGGCTCGCGGCGTACGTTGAGTAGCGCAGCAGCGCCTCGCGCAGCGCGGCCGGAGTGGCGTGCGCGCCCGTGGGCGTGATCGACGACTTCCAGGCCGGCACGCCGAGCAGCCCGACGTCGGCGGTCGCGGGCGCGTCCGGCGCGCCCGCGGGTACGAACCAGTGTGCGGCGCGGGGCCAGAGCGGGTCATCAGGAAGGTGCGTACCGTTCACGGCAATCCTCGTCTCGTTGTATACCGCGCTGCTGCTCTACTGCGCTGAAGTGGATATTCCCTGCCCGGCTTATCTACACTGTCGCGAACCCGAATGTATCACCGGGAACTACGTATCCGAGTCTGGGGCAACGCTACCACGGCAGGCCCCCCGGCGAGAGGCGATCCGTGTCAGCAGCAGAATTCGTCATCGTGGGCACCGGCCCTGTGTCGCACCGCGAGGTCGTCGAGGTCGCCCGCCGCGGCGCGGCCGTCGAGGTCGCGCCCGAGGCGCTCGCCGCCGTCGAGGCGGCCCGCGCCCACATCGACCGTCTCGCGAGCTCCGGCAAGCCGGTCTACGGCGTCAGCACGGGCTTTGGGGCGCTTGCGACCAAGTACATCGACCCGTCGCTGCGCCACCAGCTGCAGTGTTCGCTCGTCCGCTCTCACGCGGCGGGTACCGGTCCGTGCGTGGAGACCGAGGTCGTGCGCGCGCTGATGCTGCTGCGCCTGTCCACGCTGTGCACCGGCCACACCGGCGTGCGCGCCGGCACCGTCGCGGCGTACGCCGGCCTGCTCAACGCCCACATCACGCCGTGCGTCCCCGAGTACGGGTCGCTCGGCTGCTCGGGCGACTTGGCGCCGCTGTCCCACTGCGCGCTGGCGCTCATGGGCGAGGGCGAGGTGTTCGACGCGAGCGGGGCGCGCCTGCCCGCCGCCGACGCACTTCGTGCTGCGGGCCTGGAGCCGGTACAGCTCGAGGAGAAGGAGGGTCTCGCGCTCATCAACGGGACCGACGGCATGCTCGGCATGCTCGTGCTCGCCATCGAGGACCTCCGCGCGCTCGTCAAGGCCGCCGACGTGACCGCCGCGATGAGCGTCGAGGCGCTGCTCGGCACCGACCGCGTGTTCGCCGCCGAGCTGCAGGCGCTGCGCCCGCACCCCGGGCAGGCGGCCTCGGCCCGCAACATGACGCGCGTGCTGGAGGGCTCGGCGATCATGGCCTCGCACCGCGCCTACGATGCCCGCGTCCAGGACGCCTACTCCCTGCGCTGCGCACCCCAGGTCGCCGGCGCCGTGCGCGACACCCTCGCCCATGCCGAGATGGTCGCTGCGCGCGAGCTCGCCTCGGCCATCGACAACCCGGTGGTGCTCGCCGACGGCCGCGTCGAGAGCAACGGCAACTTCCACGGCGCGCCCGTCGCCTACGTGCTCGACTTCCTCGCGATCGCGTCGGCCGACCTCGCCTCGATCAGCGAGCGGCGCACCGACCGCATGCTCGACGTGAACCGCAGCCACGGCCTGCCGCCGTTCCTCGCCGAGAACCCCGGCGTTGACTCGGGCCACATGATCGCGCAGTACACCGCCGCCGGGATCGTGAGCGAGATGAAGCGCCTCGCGACACCGGCGAGCGTGGACTCGATCCCGTCCTCGGCGATGCAGGAGGACCACGTCTCGATGGGCTGGAGCGCCGCGCGAAAGCTGCGCCGCAGCGTCGACGGGCTCGGCCGCGTGCTCGCGGTGGAGCTGCTGACGGCCGCTCGCGCGCTCGACCTCCGCGAGCACAGCCCGGCGCCGGCCACCGAGGCAGTACGGGCCGCGATCCGCGAGAAGGTGGCCGGCGTCGGGCCGGACCGATGGCTCGCGCCCGAGATCGAGACGGTCCACGAGCTGGTGGTGCGCGGAGCCATCGTGTCCGCGGCCGAGTCCGCACTCGGCAGCGAGCTGGAGTAGGAGGCACCACATGACCGCAGGAGCCCGCCCCGTCCGCGCGCCGCGCGGCACCGAGATCTCAGCGCTCGGCTGGCCGCAGGAGGCCGCGCTGCGCATGCTGCAGAACAACCTCGACGCCGAGGTTGCCGAGCGACCCGACGACCTGGTCGTCTACGGCGGCACCGGCCGTGCCGCCCGCAGCTGGGAGGCGTTCGACGCTCTGACCCGGACGCTGCGCACCCTGAAGGCCGACGAGACGATGCTCGTGCAGAGCGGCAAGCCGGTCGGCGTCATGCGCACCCACGAGTGGGCGCCGCGCGTGCTCATCGCCAACTCCAACCTGGTGGGCGACTGGGCCACGTGGCCGGAGTTTCGCCGCCTCGAGCACCTCGGGCTGACCATGTACGGCCAGATGACGGCCGGCAGCTGGATCTACATCGGCACCCAAGGCATCGTCCAAGGCACCTACGAGACGTTCGCCGCCGTGGCCGAGAAGCGCTTTGGCGGCACGCTGGCCGGTACCGTCACCGTCACCGGCGGTTGCGGCGGCATGGGCGGGGCCCAGCCGCTCGCGGTCACGATGAACGGCGGCGCGGTGCTGATCGTGGACGTCGACGCGAGCCGCCTGGACCGCCGCGTGCGCGAGCGCTACCTCGACGAGTGGACGAGCGACCTCGACGACGCCATCGAGCGCGTCCTGGCCGCCAAGCGCGAGCGCCGGGCGCTGTCGGTGGGGCTCGAGGGCAACTGTGCGTTCGTGCTGCCGGAGCTGCTGCGCCGCGGCGTCGAGGTCGACATTGTCACCGACCAGACCTCCGCGCACGACCCGCTCGCGTACCTGCCGCTCGGCATCAGCGTCGCCGACTGGCACGCCGAGGCCGAGCGCGACCCGGAGGGCTTCACCGAGCGCGCTCGCGAGTCGATGGCCAAGCACGTCGAGGCGATGGTCGGCTTCATGGACGCGGGCGCCGAGGTCTTCGACTACGGCAACTCGATCCGCGCCGAGGCCGAGTTGGGCGGCTACACCCGTGCGTGGGAGTTCCCCGGCTTCGTCCCTGCCTACATCCGCCCGCTCTTCTGCGAGGGCAAGGGCCCGTTCCGCTGGGCCGCACTTTCCGGCGACCCGGCCGACATCGCCGCCACCGACCGCGCCGTGCTCGAGCTCTTCCCGGACAACGAGCCGCTCCACCGCTGGATCACCCAGGCCTCCGAGAAGATCGCGTTCCAGGGCCTGCCCGCCCGCATCTGCTGGCTGGGTTACGGCGAGCGCGACCGCGCCGGGGTGCGCTTCAACGAGATGGTCGCGTCCGGCGAGCTGTCCGCGCCCATCGTCATCGGCCGCGATCACCTCGACTGCGGCAGCGTGGCGAGCCCGTATCGTGAGACCGAGTCGATGCTCGACGGCTCCGACGCCATCGCGGACTGGCCGCTGCTCAACGCGCTCGTCAACACCGCGAGCGGCGCCACGTGGGTCTCGATCCACCACGGGGGCGGCGTGGGTATCGGCCGCTCCATCCATGCCGGGCAGGTCACCGTCGCCGACGGTACCGGCCTGGCCGCCGAGAAGATCAGCCGCGTGCTGACCAACGACCCCGGCATGGGCGTCATCCGCCACGTCGACGCCGGCTACGAGCGTGCGATCGATGTGGCCGAACAGCGCGACGTGCGCATCCCGATGCGAGAGGGGGACGCGCCCGCCTAGCGCGGCGCGACGACGCCCATGGCCTCGACGCTCATCACCAACATCGGCGAGCTCGTCACGTGCGACCCGGCACTCGGCGACGGCTCCGCGCTTGGACTGCTGCACGACGCTGCGCTCGTCATCGACGGCGCACACGTGGCGTGGGTCGGCCCGACGGCGCTCGCGCCCGCCGCGGACCGGCGCGTCGACGTCGCGGGCCGCGCGGTCGTGCCCGGCTTCGTCGACAGCCACACGCACCTCGTCTTCGCTGGTGACCGTGCCGAGGAGTTCGCCGCCCGCATGGCTGGCGCGGCCTACACCGGCGGCGGCATCGCCGTCACCGTTGCCGCCACCCGCGCGGCGAGCGTCGAGCACCTGCGAGACGCGGCGGCCCGCCGCCTCGCCGAGATGCACGCGTCGGGAACGACGACCGTCGAGGCGAAGAGCGGCTATGGGCTCGATGTCACCACGGAGCAGCGCATCCTCGAGGTGAGCAGCGAGTTCACATCCGAGACGACGTTTCTCGGAGCGCACGTGGTGCCCCCCGAGTTCGCGCACGATCGCGCCGCCTACGTCGAGCTCGTCTGCGGCGAGATGCTGCAGGCATGCGGTCCGCTCGCGCGGTGGATCGACGTGTTCTGTGACGCCGGCGCGTTCGATGCCGACGAGACGCGCACGGTGCTGCGGGCGGGCGTGGCGGCGGGGCTCGTGCCGCGACTCCACGGCAACCAGCTGGCTCCCGGCCCCGGGGCGCAGATCGCGGCCGAGTACGGGGCGGCGAGCGTGGACCACTGCACGCACCTGTCCGCCGCCGACGTCGAGGCGCTCGCCGCGGCAGGCGTGGTCGCCACGCTGCTGCCGACCGCCGAGTTCGCGACCCGCTCGCCCTATCCGGACGCGCGGCCCCTTCTGGAGGCCGGCGTCACCGTCGCGCTCGCGACCGACTGCAACCCGGGCACGAGCTACGTGACCTCGATGCCCTTTGTGATGGCGCTCGCGGTGCGCGAGATGCACCTCTCGCCTGCGCAGGCGCTTCTGGCCTCGACGGTCGGGGGAGCGGCCGCGCTGCGGCGGACCGACATCGGGCACTTGGCACCGGGTGCGCGGGCCGACCTGGTCGTGCTCGAGGCTCCGAGCTACCTGCACCTCGCCTACCGGCCCGGCTCCCCGCTCGTCTCGCAGACGTGGCTGGCGGGGGAGCTGCGCTTCGAGGCCGGGGCAGCGTGACCGGCACCGCGCTCGAGCTTGCGCAGTAGCGCGAACAGCTCGGCCCTCTCAGGGGGGATGAGAGACGCGTCGACGATCGACCGTAGGTCCTCGGCGTGCGCCTCGTACGACTCGGTGATGAGCGTGCGCCCCGCCGGCGTGAGCGAGACGATGCGGCTTCGCTTGTCCGCCGGGTTCTCAGTGCGCTGAACGAGTCCGCGTGCGATGAGGCGGTCGACCGCGGCGGTCATCGAGCCGCTCGTGAGGTGGATGTCGGTGGCGATCGCGTTGACCGGCAGCGGGCCGCGGTGCAGCAGCGACTCGAGCACCCCGAAGTCCGAGTAGCACAGGCCCGTGTGGGCGATCGAGGCGCGCGCGGCCCGGTCCATGGCACCGTGCGCGTGCATGAGGGCGAGCCAGAGTGCCGGGGCGTCAGGTCGCGCGCTCATCGGGGCATCCCTTCTGTCCTTCAGCCGATCCGGACGCAGCGCATGGACATGCTCGCCATGTCGATGCCGGTGTGCGTGAAGGTCACGTCGTCGCCGGGCGCGCGCATGGCCGCCGCGTAGAGGAGCGGCAGATAGTGGTCGTCGGTCGGCACCGAGAGCCGCGCCATCGCGCCGGCTGACTCCCAGTCCACGAGCGCATCGCCGTCGCCGCGGAGCAGCGCATCGGCGACCCAGGCGTCGAACTCCTCGGCCCACGGTCTGGGTGTGGCGTCCGGACGCCAGTCGATGCCGGCGAAGCTGTGGACGATGTTGCCGCTGCCGATCACGAGCACGCCCTCGTCGCGCAGGGCTGCGAGGCGCTCACCGATCTCCCAATGGGTGACGGGCGGGGCATCGAGGTCGAGTGACAGTTCCAGGACCGGCACGTCGGCGTCGGGCCACATGTGGCGCAGCACCGACCACGACGCGTGATCGAGGCCCCAGGCGTCGTCGGCGCGGGCAGCGGGCACGAGTTCGCACACGCGCTCGGCGGTCGACGGCGATCCCGGTGCCGGGTACGAGACCGCGTACAGCGCCTCGGGGAACCCGCCAAAGTCGTGGATCGTGCGCGGGTGGGTGGCACTGAGCACGCGTGTGCCGCTCGTGAGCCAGTGGGCGGAGACGACGAGGATCGCCTTGGGCACGGGAAGCGTGGCGGCGAGCGCGGCCAGGCTGCGGGTGAAGGCGTTGTCCTCGATGGCGTTCATCGGGTTGCCGTGCGCGAGGAACAGCGCGGGCATCCGGGTGGGGGTGGCGGAGCTCTCGGACATCTCGGTCCCCTTGCGAGTCGAGTGGCGGTCGGGGGCAGGGGCCGCCTTGAGGGACAACCTCCCGCAGATACCTTGACATCAAGATATATGCCAAGCGCGCGCCCTGGCGTACGCTTGAGGCCCAAAGTGGGGCGGAGCCGCGCCGCGTACCTCTGAGCACACGAAGAGGCGGTCGAGATGACACAAGCGCTGGGAAGCTGGGTCCTGCCGGCGATCACGGGAACGCTGGTCGCGGTGCTCGACGTGCTGCTCTGGAAGCAGTGGGCCGTGCGGCGCAAAACGCACCAGCTGTGGTGGGCGTGCGGTTTCGCGCTGTACTCGGCCGCGGCGTTCATGGAGATGGCCGGACAGCTCTCGGGCGGATGGACCCCGTGGCTGTTCCGCATCTACGCGATCACGACGGCGGTGCTCGTGCCGGTTCTCGCGATGGGCACCGTCGAGCTCGTGTCGCGCAAGCGGTTGTGGCCGCGCGTCTACCTGGCCTACAACGCCGTGATGGCCGCGCTGTTCGTCTTCGGCGTGTTCACCACACCGCTGATCGCCGAGAAACTCGCCGCGATGGCGCTCTCCTCCTACGAGCCGCTCGGCGGGACCGCGTTCACCTACCCGCGCGTGCTCTCGATGTTGCTCACGATCCCGGCCGCGCTCGTGCTGTTCTGGGGTGCGGTGCTCTCGATCATCCGGTTCCTGCGCAAGCGCGAGTACAGCTACCGCGTCTGGGCCAACGTGCTCATCGCCGCAGCGACGCTCGTGATCGCCTCGGGCGGCGGCCTGGCCAAGGCCGGCAACACCACGCTGTTCTATCTCACCGAGATGGTCGCGGCCGTGCTCTACTTCGCCGGCTTTGTGATGGCAGGCACGCTCCAGAACGGGGCGCACGCCATCAGGGAGAAGCGGGCAGGGCGCGAGGCCTAACGAGGCACCCACT
>CAZCRB010000020.1:0-19155 GCA_964500985.1 uncultured Eubacteriales bacterium | reverse complement strand
TCGCGTTCATCGGCATCGGCGTGTACACGTTCTATCCCTCGCCGGAGAAGCCGTACCAGGCCACGCTCGACAAGCTGTACCGCCAGCAGCAGCAGATCGACTCGACGCGCAAGGCCAGCGGCAATCTGACGCCGGCAAAGCAGGCCGAGTACGACCAGATCCAGAAGAAGATCGACGCGGTCAACAAGCGGCTCGAGGCCAAGCGCGAGATCTGGGCGCGCAACACGAGCATCATCCTCATCATCTTCGCGACGATCGTGATGGCCATCTCGCTGATCCGGAGCGAGGAGTTGCGGGTCATCAGCAACGGCCTGCTCCTCGGAGGCGTGTTCACGATGCTCTACGGCGTGGGGTGGGTGATCTTCAGCGGCGAGTCGGTCGCGCGCTTCATCGTCATCGTGGTGGCCTTCGCCATCACCATCGCGCTGGGCTACGTGAAGTTCGTGCGCGAGCGCGGTGACGAGACGGGTCAGCCGCTCGATGCGACGGCCGCGCTGGCGGGAGCCGGCGGAGCGGACCTGTCCGCCTTGGTCGCGCGCATCGACGCCCTTGAGCGGCGCCAGGCGGCCGCAGCCGCCGCGCTCGGCGAGAGCGGGCGAGAAGAGCGGTAGTCTCGTCGCGGGCACGCTCGTTGCTAGAATGCGCGTGATGAACTCCTCGCTGCGACATATCCTGTGGCTTGCCGTGCTGGCGCTCGCGCTGATCGGTGCGCCCGCGTGCGCGTTCGCGTCGCCCGGCTCGTGCGGTGACTGTGACTGTCGCGGTGAGGTGCGGATCCAGGCGGCGAGCCCGGTCGTCGCGCATGCGCAGCAAGGGGTCATGCCCCCCGCGCGCTGCGCGCTGCCGGAGGCCACGGTGGGTCAGCGCCCGCCGCTGGTCGCGGCCCCCGTGTCGGAGACCGACCCGCTGCTGCACATCCCTCTGCGCATCTAGAAGCGGCTGCCTGAACCCAGCCCTTCACTCGCAGAGGAGATCCGCTCCATGATTCGAAACTCACGCGCCGCCGCGCTCGTCGCAGTCGCGTTCACCCTGTTCCTCGCACTCGCGTCACCCGCGTTCGCCGAGACCCCCGCTCGGTGGTCGTCGCTCGACCTGTCGGTCCACTATGAGGACCCCGACACGCTACTGCTCGTCTCGGGCGCGCTTCCCGAGGGAACCAAGCTGCCGGCGACGGTGGAGATGGCGGTGCCGACCGGCGCCAAGCCGTACTGGGCGGGCGAGCTGCTCGGCGGGGACCCCAAAGACGACCCTACGGCGACCTACACCGTGGCGACCCGCGGCAACATGGACGTCTACACGTTCAAGCTGACCAAGTCGCTGCGCGGGCAGCTCGAGGTGACGATCCCGCAGGCGACCGTCTTCGACGGATCCACCTACGCCGCGGCGTTCTCGTGGGTGGCGCCCTCGGACGTGCCGTCCGCGAGCATCAACTTCCGTATCCCGCAGGCCGCCCAGCTCACCACCACCGCGCCCGGCGCACAGCTGACCGAAGGCGAGACCGGCTACCGGTACTACACCAAGTCCGTCTCCGGCCTGAAGGCCGGCGAACCCCTTGAGCTGGCGTTCGCCTACACCCTGCCGGCCGCGGTTCCCGCGCCCGCTGCCGCACAGTCCGGCTCGGTGATCCCGTGGCTGCTGTTCGCGGCGTTCGGCATCGCCGTGTTCTTCGTCGTCCGCGCCATCGTCCGCCGCGCACGCGGGCTCGACGGTGCCGAGGAGGAAGTGGTGCCCGCCAAGTCCGCCGGCACGGCCAAGCCTAGGAATGCGGCCTCAGCCAAAGCAGTGTCGGTGGCGGTCGAAGACGAGGCCCAAGCCGCGCCGCGCGGGGGCTCGTCCAAGCTCGCCGTGGTGACCGTCGCCGTGCTGGTCGCGGTGATCGCCGGCTTCTGGGCCGTCAGCTACGCCAGCGCGCCCAAGGCCACCGGCGGCTCGGTGACCCGCGAGATCGCCCAGGGTGAGGCGTGCACGAGCGCGACTGTCGCGCTCAACCTGCCGCAGGGCGCGGCTGCCAACCAGGCGGCCGAGAAGGCGATCGACGCCGTCGCCAAGGTGCCGAGCGTCACCAAGGCCACCGTCTCGCTGCAGACCGGTGCCATAGAGGTCGCGTTCTGCGAGTCGTCCGCCAACGAGGAGGCGATACGCTCCGCCCTCGCACCCACCGGGCTGCTCGCCCAGTAGCGGGCAGGCGCGTCATCGCCCGGTCCGACATCGGCACACAACACGAGAGGCCCGCATCTTCGCGGGCCTCTCGGCGTTTGCGGGTCGCGGTGCTCGTGGCTACAGGTACTGCCAGACATCGTCGACGCCGGCCTCGACGGCCGGGACGCACTCGGTGATCCAGTGCAGCGGGTTGCCGTTGGCCGGGTCGATGACGCGCAGGTCGAGCACCTCGGGCGTCTCGTTCCAGCGGCCGCCCGGCTCGGCGAGCACCTTGACGCGCGGGTGCAGCAGGTCGTCGTTGTTGACGCGGTAGACGACGGCGAGCGAGCCGTCCTCGAGGGTGACGACGGCCCCCATCGGATAGATGCCGAGCATCGCGACAAGCGCGCGCGTCACGCCCGGGTCGTAGGCCTTGCCCCGGCCCTGCATGAGGACGGCGAGCGCCTTGTCCGGTCGGATCTCGCGCCGGAACGGGCGCATCGTGGTCATCGCGTCGTAGGCGTCGCAGACCGCCACGATCTTGCTGAAGAGGTGCTGTTCGGCGCCGTTGGCGGCGTCGGGGTAGCCCATCAGGTCGTGGCGCTGGTGGTGCTCGTAGGCGACGATCATCGGCAGCTTGTCGGCGAGCTGGATGCGCTTGAGCAGGTCCGCGCCCTCCTCGGTGTGGCGCTTGACGGTCTGCCACTCCTCCGCGGTCAGCGGGCCGGCCTTGAGGAGCACCTCTTCCGGGATGCGGACCTTGCCGATGTCGTAGAGCAGGGCGGCAAGACCCAGCGAGCGCAGCTCGTCGGACGACAGCCCGAGGGCCGAGCCCAGCGACAGCGCGAGGATGCACACGTTGATCGAGTGATTGAGCGTGTAGTCATCGTGGCCCTTGATCGCGGTCAGTCCGAGCACCGCGGCGGGGTCCTGCAACAGGTTGTCCAGCATCGACTCGACGACGCGCTGCAGGCCGCCGACCTCCATGACCTTGCCGAGCTTGGCCTGCGACTCGATCTCGCGCATGGCCCCCACGCCCGAGTCGTAGCTCTCGCGTGCCTTGGCGCGGATCTCGCGCGCCTTCTCCTCGTCACCTGTCTCCTCGAGCGTGGTCGTCTCGGCGACGGCGATGTGGGTGACGTTGCGCACCTCGAGGAAGTCGCGCGCGGTGTCGATGTCGGCGATGCGGGCCTCACCGATGAGGTCGACGAGTGCGGCGGCCTCAACCGGCTCGATGTCGCGCATGAACGTCACGGCCGAGATGCCGCGCGCGAGCAGCTCCTCGATCAGCTTGCGGTAGGTGACGCTCTCCTCGGGGAAGACCTGGTTCTCGACGAACAGCGTCCCCTTGTAGATGTTGATCGTCACTTCGCTGAACCCGACGTCGGATACCGCGCGCACGGCGGCCGTCAGGTCCTCGAGCGACTTGCGGACCAGGGGGTGCGTCGTGGGGTAGAGGGCGGCGTTGGTGTGCACCACCGCGAGCGTGCGCACCAGGTCGCGCGCGACCTCGAGCTTCTCCGGCGTCGCGAACGGCGCCTGCACCGCGATCAGCGACGGGCCCGGCGACGCCGCCTGGGCGGCGAGCTCTTCCGGGCCGGCGAGCGGGCCCTCGTTCTCGGGACGGTACGGTGCGTCGGTCATCGCCCATCGACTCCTCGTTTGTCGGCCAGGCTGTCGGCGGCATGCACCGCCTGGCTCTTCAGTTCCCTCGTCTTCTTGCGCAGCCCGAGCGTGCGGTTGGCGAACTTGCGCAGCGCGCGCTCGGCCTCCGGGGTGCCGATCTCCTCCAGCGCCCGGATGATCTCCTTGCGGGTCTCGTACGTGCGGCCGCGCGTGCTGATGTCCTCGAGCGCGCGCGACAATGCGGGCACCGCGGCCGCAGCTTTCGTCTGCCCCAGCATACGCACGGCGTAACGCTGCGTCTCGGGTTCCCGGTGGCCGATGGCGCGCACGAGCGCCGCGGTCGCCTCGGGTGCGGGGATGACGGCGAGCGCGCTCGCAGACGCGAAGCGGACCGACTCGTCGAGGTGGTTGAGGCCGTCGGCGATGACCGCGATCGCGCGCTTGTCGCCGAGGACCGGCAGCGCGCGGACGATGGCGGTGGCGGTCGCCGGTTCCGCGCGGCGCAGGCGCGCCCGGGCCACGCCGAGGATGCCCTCGCTCATGCCGCGCATGACCGGGCGCAGGAGCGAGCGGTTGGCCTCGGGCAGCCTGATGTAGGCGTCGAGCAGCGCCTCGGCGCCGGTCGAGCCCGCCGCGGCGATGATCTCGCCGGCGATGGCGGCGTCGGCGTCGGTCACCGGGGCGCGGCACACGTCGGCGAGCACGGCCGGATCGGCCAGCGTCGAGCGGGCAGCGACCACGTCGTCGGCGAGCGAGGGCTCCAAGGCGATCTCGTCGAGACGGCGCAGGGCCTCTCTGACCGTCGCGAACGAGCCGTCGCGCGCCGCCTGGGGCAGGACCTCTCCGATGCCGCGCACGGTGTCGGCGTCGAGCCGCACGCGCGAGACCGAGACCGCGGTAGCCAGCGCCCTGCCGGCGCTGAGCTGCGGCGAGGCGATGGCGACTTGGCGCTCCAGGTCCGTGGTGTCGGCCGGGGCGCAGACCTCGGCGGCCATCTCGCGCGCGTGCTGGACCGGTTCGATGCCGAAGTCGGGTTCGACGTTGGGGGTGGGGGCGAGCATCAGCGCGAGCAGCTTCGCGGTCTCCGGCGGCAGGGGCAGCGCCGTCGCGATGCGTCGCGGATCGGTGCCGGCCTGAGCGGCCATGAGCGTGAGCAGGCGCGCGAGGGCCGCCGGTTTCATCTGGGCGATGGCGGCCAGCATGCCGTCCATGCGGTTGCCGACCGTGTCGGTCTTGAGCGAGAGCGCCAAGACGCGCTGGCGGGTGGTGTCGTCGAGCCGCATCATCGCGGCGGCCACCCGCTCCATCGCGATGCCGCGCGTGGCGTCTTCGAGCCGAGCGATGGCGTCGGCCATCTCGTCGCCGGCGGGTCCCTCGTTGGCGCGCTGGGCCCGCAGCTCGACGGCGGCGACCGCGAGCTCGGCGATCTCGTCGAGCGGGGCGCTCGTCAGGTCGATGCCGGCCAGCCCGGACTCGTCGGAGGCACGCAAGGAGACCTCGATGACCGCGATGTGCTGCACGCCGGCGGCCACGAGCGCCGCGCGCAGACCGCCGGCGGCACGGACGGCGGCGACCTCGGCGTTGGCGATGCCGATGAACGCCTGGGTCTCGGCGATCGTGACGCCGGGCGCGACCACGAGCTGGCCGGCCTGCATCGCGTGCAGCGCCTCGGCGAGCCCGACCACCTGGCTCTGACCCGGTGCGATCTCGGCCTCGCCGACACGAAACCCGTGCGGGTCGATGATGTAGCGCAGAGGCCCGTGCGAGGCGAGCAGGTTCGCCCGCTCGGTGAACTTGGCCGCCGCATCGCGGTGCATCGGCGATGAGGCCGGGTACAGGCGAGCCGCGCCCGCGGCGCCCGCGAGAAGGCGCAGCGCTTCCTCGGCTCGCGGATAGGCATCGGGCTCGGCCACGCTGTCACCTCCCTGGTCGTGCGCTTCTCTATCACTGGTATATCGGCTAAGTGGAAGGTACTTCACAAGAGCCGTGTGACCATGAACACAGATGCCCCGAGGCGCGAGTGGCGGTTTGACGATAAAGTGCTGGTAAGAGAGTACCGTCTGGCGAGGTGCGCGTGGCGCTGAGATCCGAGGCATACTACCGGCAGGTCGCGTCCGATGCGCTCAAGAGCATCGGGTGCGAGGAGCCGCCGGTTCCCATCGACGAGCTCGTCGGTTCCCTCGGCATTCCCCTTCGCGCGGTCAATCTGCCGGCCTTCTTCACCGCGGCGACCGTCTACGAGGACGGGCTGCCGGTGATGATCATCAACTGGGCGCGGCCGGAACCGGAGCGTCGGCGCGCGATCGCCCACATGCTCGCGCACATCCTGCTCGTGCTGGCCGATCCCGAGAACGGCTACCCCCGCGAGTCCGCTGACCACGCGGAGGCGGACACCGTGGCCGGCGAGTTGATGCTGCCCACCGGCATGGTCATCGAACAGGCCAAGCTGTGGTTCAACGACTACCGCTACCTCGCCCGGCTCTTTGGTGTCAGCGAGGAGGAGATGCTGCACCGGATGCAGGTTCTCGGGCTGGTGCGCGGCGTGCCCGGAGCACTCTGGGACTTCTAGCGCACGATGTTCGCGCGGCGGACACCACGTCGGGCGGTCGCGGTATCATCAGAGACGGTGCACGCCCGTGCGTGCACGACTGCTGAGAGGGGAGTTCATGCGCACCAGCTACGCCGTAGGCGTGGACGTCGGGGGAACGCGTATCGCCGCAGGGCTGGTTGAGCGCAAGGGACGTATCGCCAAAGACGCCAAGCGACTCACGCCCAAGGCCGGACCGTTCGCGGTGGTCGACGCCGTGATCGATCTGATCGACGAGGTCTCGTCGGGGGTCCACCCGTCCGAGCTTGCCGGGGTGGGGATCGGCCTGCCGGCCCAGGTGGACTTCCTGCGCCAGGAGGTCGAGTTCTGCACCAACCTTCCGCTCGCCGGCGTCGACGTGCGCTCGCTCGTCATGTCTCGGACCAAGCGCGAGGTCACGATCGACAACGACGGCCATCTCGCAGCGCTGGGCGAGTCGCGCTTCGGCGCGGCGAAGGGCGCCCGTGACTTCCTGATGATCACGCTCGGTACCGGCGTCGGCGGCGGCCTGTTCATCGACGGGCAGCCGTATCGCGGCAGCCGGGGCCTCGGTGGCGAGCTCGGGCACACGGTCGTGGAGCTCGACGGGCCGGAGTGCCCGTGCGGCGGGCACGGCCACCTCGAGTCCTACCTCGGCCGCCCCGCCATCGCGGCGGCCGGCAAGCACGCCGCGCGCGAGTTCCGGGGACGCAAGATCCTCGAGGCCGCCGGCGGCGCGGTCGACAACATCACCGCCGAGTCCGTGCTGATAGCCGCGCGCCAAGGCGACCCGATCGCCGAGGGGATCCTCGTCGAAGCGGGCGCGGTCCTCGGCCGGGGGCTCGTCGGGTTCGTCAACATCTTCAACCCGCGCCTCATCGTCATCGGTGGTGGCGTGGGCGAGGCCGCCGACGCGCTCGTCGCTCGCGCGGTCGAGGTCATGCAGGGCGAGGCGCTGGCGGGTCGGCGCGACGTCCAGGTCACGCAGGCCGTCCTCGGAAACGACGCAGGCATTCTGGGCGCGGCGGCGCTCGCATTCGACGAGCACGACAGCCGCGAGGGTCTTCACCGCTAGGAACAGGAGCGCATCATGAACGACGGTCGCATCGACGTGGTCGACGAGCGCATCGCGCTGCTGAGCGCCAAGGCCGAGCGCGAGGGCATGCAGGTTCCGAGCGAGGTCATCGAGTACATCGCCGAGCGCTGCTACACCTCGCAGGCGCTCAAGGGCGCCCTCATCCGGCTGTACACGCAGGCCTCTCGGGACGCTCGTCCGATCGATCTGGGCCTCGCGCGCTGGGTGCTCGAGGACATCGCGGAAAGCGATGGCGAGAACGTCGCGGAGGATCTCGCGGCCGTCGCCACCGACGCCGAGGAGATCGAGGAGGCGCTCGAGCTCGCGCTGGAGGAGGCCGCCTTCGCGGTCGACCAGGCCGACGACGAGCCGCACGCCGCCCAGGTGGTGTCCGGCTCGCTCGACGCCGGGGTGTGGGAGGCCGACCGGCCCGCCGCCGGCGCGCCGCAGCCCGGACCCGAGCCCCTGCCGCTCCCGACGCTGTTCGCCCCCGAGGCGCCCTCCGAGCCCGCCGCCGCGCCCGAGCCGGTGCGCGAGCCCGCCGTCGTCTGGTTCGCGCCGGTGCACACCGAGAAGAAGCAGTCGCTCGTGACGCGCGCCGGCACGTTGCTCGAGCGCGCGGGCCTCGCGGCGGCCATCGAGCCCGACGACCTCGTCGCGATCAAGCTGCACTTCGGCGAGGAGGGCAACACCGGGTTCGTGAGTCCGGTCCATCTGCGCGAGGTGGTCAAGCGGGTGCGCGCGGCCGGGGGCAAGCCGTTCCTGACCGATTCGAACACCCTGTACCGCGGCAAGCGGTTCAATGCGGTCGACCACCTGGCGTGCGCGGTGCACAACGGGTTCTCATACGCGACTGTCGACGCGCCGGCGATCATCGCCGACGGCCTCGACGGGCGCGATGCCGTCGACGTGCCCATCGAGGGCTACGACCACTTCGACTGCGTGCGCATCGGGGCGGCTGCGGTCCACGCCGACGCGATGGTCGTCGTCACCCACGTGAAGGGCCACGAGGCCACCGGCTTTGGCGGCGCGATGAAGAACGTGGGGATGGGGCTCGGTTGCCGCAGTGCCAAGCAGCGCATGCACTCCGACCTCAAGCCGCAGGTCAACGGCGAGAAGTGCACGGCGTGCGGCCGGTGCGTCCGCTGGTGCCCGGTCGACGCCATCACCATCGGTCCCGACCGCGTCGCCCGCATCGACTACGAGCTGTGCTACGGCTGCGGCGAGTGCGTTGCGTCCTGCTCGTTCGGTGCCATCGGGATCCAGTGGAAGACGGAGCCCGACGCGATCCAGGAGAAGATCGTCGAGCACTGCGCCGGCGCGCTTGCCGGCAAGGAGGGCAAGGTCGTCTACCTCTCGTTCGTCATCAACGTGACGCCGGACTGCGACTGCTGGCACTTCAGCGACGCGCCGGTGGTCGCCGACATCGGTGTGCTCGCCTCGACCGACATCGTCGCCATCGACCAGGCCGCCTACGACCTGGTTCGGGCCGCCTCGGGCCTGCCGGGCACCAAGGGCGAGGGCATGGGCGCGGGGGCCGACAAGTTCCGCGACATCACCGGCATCGACGCGACGCTCGGACTCGAGTACGCGCAACGCAAGGGGCTCGGGACGCGGGACTACGAGCTGCGGACGCTGGGTTAGCGGGGCGTGGACTACTTCGGCATAGCCAAAGAGGCGTGGCGCATCGGCCGCCGCAATCGCGCGCTGTGGGGCTTCGGGGCGCTCACGGCGGTGCAGAGCCTCGCGCTCGGCGTGCTCGTGGCGTTGGTCGCGGTCCCGTTCGCGCTGCTGATCGCGTTGCAGTCGATGTCGGCGGCGGAGCCGCGGCTACTCGCGGTTCTCGAGCGGGTATCGGGCTACATGATCCGGCTCTGGCCCGCACTGATCGCGACGCTCGTGATCGGCTGCGTGATCTGGATCGCCACGGGCATCCTCGACGTTGCCGGCCAGGGCGGCCTGATCACCGAGACGATCGCGGCTCGAGAGGGTCGGCGCCCCACCGGCTTCCGGGTCGGCCTGGCCCACGGGTTCACGCACTGGTGGCGGATCGCCGGGTTGTACGCGCTCATGGCACTTCCGAGCCTGCTGTATCTGCTGCTGCTGTCGGTCGGCATGTTCACCGCCGTCGCGCTCCCGTCGCTGCGCGGCCAGGTGCCCGACCCGCTGACGGTCCAGCGCGTGCTGGCGGGGGTGTCGCCGTTCTCCGGGCTCGCGAGCCTGGCGGGAATCGCTCTGACGGTGCTGTGCACGCTGGCCTTGCGCTGGGTGGTCGTCGACGGGCTCGAGGTCCGCGCGTCCCTGGGCGCGTCTTGGGGGCTCATCAAGGCACAGCTCTCCCGCGTGGTGCTCATGTGGCTCACTGCACTGCTGGCCAGTGCGGTGGTCCTCTACGGGGGCGGCACCGTGGTCTACCTCGTCGGCGGCGCATTGGCCGTGCCCGTGATCGCCGTGGGAGCCAGCAACGCCGGTCTCGGCATCGCGTTGGCCGCAGTGCTCGCGCTCGCCGTGCTGGCCGCACTGACGGCGGTCGTCGCGATTCAAACGGCATGGCAATCCGCTATGCTCACGCTGTTCTGGGGGGCGTGTACCGGGCGTGACGTCCGGTTTCTCGAGACATCTGCAGACCCGACCGCGACACAGCGCGGTCCTGAACCGTTGCCACAAGAGGGAGATCCCGCATGAAGTACGGTGAGGTGCTGAACCGGTCGTTCAAGGCGCTCAAGTCCGGCCCGCTTTGGGGGTTCTCGGCAGGTGCGTACGCGGCGGCCATGCTGCCGCTCTACGTCGCGATGAGCGCGTTCTTCCTCATCTTCAGCAGGCAGTTCGATGCGTTGACCGGAACGGCGCGGCCTTCGTTCGCGGATGTCGCACCGCTGCTCGGCGCGCTCGGTCTCGTCCTCGTCGGCATGGTGGCGAGCATCCTGCCGCAGCTGATCTTCGCGGGGGGACTCGTTCACATGGCCAATGCGGCGGTGGGGGGTCAGCCAGCGCGCGTGGGCGAGGGCTGGGCCGTGGGCGCGCGCCGTATCGGCCGCACCTTTGGTGTCGTGTTCCTGACCTGGCTGGCCGGCGTGGGTGCGATGCTCGTGATCAGCGTTCCGCTCGTGGCACTGTTCGTCTTCGCGGTCTCGCGCTCCGGCACCGAGCCGACCGGCGGCGCGATCGCGGGAGTCATCCTCGGGCTGTGCTGCGGATTCGCGCTGCTCTACGCTCTGCTGCTCGCGGTCCTGCTGATCTGGAACGCGTGGCTGCAGCTGTCGCTCGGCTACGGCATCATCGGGGATCGCACGGTGGGCGACGCGCTGAAGTCGGGCTGGAAGGCCCTGCGAGCGCGGATCAAGAACGTGATCGTGTTCAGCCTCATCGTCTTTGGGCTCAGCTTGGCGTACCAGATGGCGTCGAGCGTCATCACGACGCCCGTCCAGTTCCTCTCGGGTGCGTCGACGTTCGATCCGCGGATGTTCACCGACCCTGGCTACGTGCCGGACGTCGGCCGCATGTACTCGGCGATGCCGCTGATATACGCGGTCTCGTTCCTGCTGATGTTTCCGATCACGGTGTTCAACCGCGTGCTGTGGGTCGCGTTCTTCCGCGAGGTGACCGGCCTCGACGTCGCGCCGGCCTTCCCGGATGCTCCGCCTGCGCCTCCGCAGCAGTGGCAGCAGCCCGCCGACCCCGCGGCCCCGCAGCCCGCACCCGCGCCCGACTATGCGCCGCCGGCACCCCCGGTCAGTGAGCCGCCGGCACCGCCCGCCGACGAGCCTCCCGCGCCGGCGCGATGAGCGTCGGCCGCCTCATCGTCTGCGCGACGCCGATCGGCAACCTCGGCGACGTGACGCTGCGGGTGCTCAACGCGCTGGGTGAGGCCGACGTCGTTCTCGCCGAGGACACGCGCGTCACGCGCAAGCTGCTGTCGCGCTACAAAGTCGACAAGCCGCTTGAGCGCTACGACCAGTTCACGGCGGCCAAGAGCACGCCGTACTTCGTCGAGCGTCTCGTCGCCGGCGAGACGTTCGCGCTGTGCTCGGACGCCGGTACGCCGGGGATCAGCGACCCGGGCGCGACGCTCGTCGACGCCGCTCTTCACGCCGGCGTTCCCGTCGAGGTCTTGCCGGGCGCCTCGGCGATCGTCACGGCACTCGTCGCGAGCGGGCTGCCGACGCACGCCTTCTTCTTCGGGGGCTTTCTGCCGCGCAAGGCAGGGGAGCGCGAGCGGCTCTTCGCGACGCTGACCGGTCTCGACGCGACGCTGGTCTTCTACGAGTCGCCCCGGCGCACCGCCGATGCCCTCGCCACGCTCGCGGCCGCGTTCCCCGGTCGACGCGCCGCCCTGGCGCGGGAGCTCACCAAGCTGCACGAGGAGGTCGTGCGCGCCCCGATCGCCGAGCTCGCCGAGCAGATCGCCGCGCGCGACTCGCTCAAGGGCGAGGTCGTGCTGCTCGTGGGTCCGCCCACCGCCGAGAGCCTCTCGCAGGGCGCTCCGGAACCGTCAGAGGTGCGCGCCCGGGTCGACGAGCTGGTCGCCCAGGGCGTCAAGCGCAGCGCGGCGATCAAGGCCGTCTCCATCGAGATGGGCATGCCGAGAAACGCGGTCTACGAGATTGCGCACGCACCGACGAAGTGAGCCCTGTGGTGCCGGGCGGCGCCTCAGCCCTTCTTGACCTGGTCGACGCACACCGTGCAGACGGGGCGGTCGCGCACCGTGACCATCTCGCACTCTGATTCGCCGCAGATCGCGCAGCAGTCGCGGTGCTTCTGCAGGATGATCCTGTCGCCTTCGACGAAGATGGCCATCGGGTCCTTCACGTTGATACCGAGGGTACGTCGCAGCTCCATCGGGATGACGATACGACCGAGATCGTCGACGCGACGTACTATGCCGGTGTCGTGCATGGGCTAGGCCTTTCGCCGGCCACCGTATGCGTACGGCGGCAAACGGTTAGAATCACTTGCGTGAATGCCCTTGTGGCTTCTCTTCCAGTATTACCCACGGGTAGGGAGTCCCGAAACACCATGACCCAGCAGTCGTTCTACCTCACCACCCCCATCTACTACGTGAACTCGGTCCCGCACCTCGGAACCGCCTACACCACGATCGCGGCCGACGCGCTCGCGCGCTACCGCCGCCTGCGCGGTGACGACGTGCTGTTCCTGACCGGTCTGGACGAGCACGGCCAGAAGGTCGAGCAGGCCGCGGCGGACAACGGCATGGAGCCGCAGGAGTGGTGCGACACCCTGGCGGCCAAGTTCCTCGCCACCTGGGAGATGCTCGACATCTCCAACGACGAGTTCATCCGTACCACCTCGCCTCGCCATACCCGCGCGGTGCAGAAGCTCGCGCAGGTGCTCTACGACCGCGGTGACATCTACAAGGGCCACTACGAGGGCTGGTACTGTGTCCCGGACGAGACGTACTGGGCCGAGGCCGATCTGGGCGCGGAGAAGACGTGCCCGCAGTGCGGCCGCCCGCTCGAGGTCGTGCGCGAGGAGAGCTACTTCTTCAAGCTGTCGGCCTACGCCGACGAGCTGCTCGCGCTCTACGAGGCCAACCCCGACTTCATCCGCCCCGAGACCCGCAGAAACGAGGTCCTCTCGTTTGTGAAGGGCGGGCTGCGCGACCTGTCGATCTCGCGCGCCAACGTCAAGTGGGGAATCCCGCTGCCGTGGGACGAGGACCACACCATGTACGTGTGGTTCGACGCCCTCATCAACTACCTCACGGCCGCCGGTTACGGCGACCCCGACCGCGAGAAGTCGTTCGCGGCGCGCTGGCCCGCTCAGGTCCACTTCGTGGGCAAGGACATCATCCGCTTCCACTGCGTGATCTGGCCCGCCATGCTCATGGCCGCCGGGCTGCCGGTGCCTCACGGCGTCTTTGCCCACGGCTTCTTGCTCACCAAGGGCGAGAAGATGAGCAAGTCGAAGGGCAACGCCATGGCCCCGGCCGACCTCGTGGACCGCTTTGGTGTCGATGCCTACCGCTACTACTTCATGCGTGACGTGCAGTTCGGTTCGGACGGGTCGATCTCGATGGAGGCCATGGTCCAGCGCATCAACGGCGATCTGGCCAACGACTGGGGCAACCTCGTCAGCCGCCTGTTCAACATGACCGAGAAGTACTTCGACGGCGCCGTGCCCGACCCGGCCGCCTCGCCGGCGCTCACCGAGCTCGACGAGTCGCTGCGCGCCATCGCCCTGGGCCTGCCGGATGCCTACGCCGCACGGATGGACGCGCTGGACTACGCGGGCGCGCTCGAGGCGACGTGGGAGCTCGTCAAAGGCGTGAATCGCTACATCGAGGAGTCCGCGCCCTGGACGCTGGCCAAGTCCGAGGAGACGATGGGCCGCCTCGCCGCGGTCATCTACAACGCGCTCGAGTCGGTCCGCATCGCCGCGCTGTTCACCGCGCCGGTCATGCCCAACACCTCGCTCGAGGTGTGGCGCCGTCTGGGGCTGGACAACATCTTCGCCGTCACCGACCTGGCCGCCGAGGCCGCGTGGGGAAAGCTCGCCGTGGGCAGCCCCGTCACCAAGGGCGACCCCCTGTTCCCCCGCATCGTCGACGAGGAGTAGCGTCGTGGAGGTCTACGAGCAGCTCGTCCCGCTGTTCTCGGACTCGAAGGGCCGCGAGGTCGCCGTGCCCGACTTCGGCGGCACGGCCATCGCCGACACGCACGCCCATCTCGACATGCTCGACGACCCGGCCCTTGCGCTGGCCCGCGCGGCGCTGGCCGGGGTCGGGTTCGTCGCGACGGTCGCCGACGTGACCGAGGACGCCTGGCGCACCTACGAGGAGCTGCCGAGCTGGCTCGCGAACGCACACGAGCTGCTCGTCTCCATCGGCCGCGAGGACGTGGCCCTGCCGCGCGTTCGCGTGATCTTGGGAGCGCACCCGCACAACGCCAAGGACTGGAACGGCGAGGCCGAGGCGGAGTTTCGCCGACTCGCGAGCGACCCGCTGACGTGCGCGGTGGGCGAGCTCGGCCTCGACTACCACTACGACCACTCGCCGCGCGAAGTGCAGCGGGCCGCGATGGCCGCACATCTCGCGCTGGCGCACGAGTACGGGTTGCCCGCGGTCATACACCTGCGGGAGGCGCACGCCGACGGCCTCGCGATCCTCACCGACGCGGGCGTCCCGGAGGCGGGCGCGATCCTGCACTGCCACACGCTGGGAGCCGGTACCGAGGAGCCCTTCGTCGCGCTCGGCTGCCACGTCAGCTTCGCCGGCCCGGTGACCTTCAAGAAGGCCGAGGAGATCCGGGACGCGGCCCGCGCCGTCCCCGCCGAGCGCCTGCTGGCCGAGACGGACTGCCCCTTCATGGCCCCCGAGCCGTTCAGGGGCCGGACCAACGAGCCCGCGCTCGTGGTCTTCACCGCCGCGAAGTTGGCCGAGGCGCGCGGCGAGGAGCTTCAGGCGTTCGCTCAGACGTCGTACGCCGCCTCCTGCGCCCTGTTGGACGGGGTCAGGCGGTGACCGCCTCATCGGCCATGCCCTCGCCGCGTCCGCGCGTGCTGTGCGTCGCCGGTAGTCCCCGCAGGGGCGGCAACACCGACCGGCTTCTCGACGAGCTCTCGACCGGTGTCGAGGCCGCAGGCGGCGAACCGGTGCGCCTCGTGGCCGCGACCTCCGGCGCCGCGCCCTGCCGCGGGTGCAACGCGTGCAGCAAGACCGGCCGGTGCATCCTGCGCGACGGCATGGACGAGGTCTACGCCGAGCTTGACGCCGCCGATGCGATCGTCGTGGCGACGCCGGTGTTCTTCGCGACCGTGCCAGCCGTGCTCAAGACACTGCTCGACCGCTGCCAGCCGTACTGGGCGCGCCGCTACGTGCTCGGCGAGCCCGCACCGAGCATTCGGCGCCCGGGCTCGATCCTCGTGGTCGGCGGTGGCGGAGACCCGTTCGGCACGCAGTGCGCCTTCACGCCGGTGAAAAGCGTCTTCAACGTGCTCGGCGTGGAGTCGGGCGACACCCTCGAGGTGGTCGGGCCCGATGCAGCCGGCGACGTGGCCGCTCTTCCCGAGACGCTCGAGCGGGCGCGCGCGATGGGCGTCGAGCTCGTGACGGCCGTACGGCGGCGGCGCACCGCGGTCTGACCTCTTCGCGACCTGCGCGTTTGCGGAGGTCTCCCGCGAAGGGGTAGCATCGGAACTCCCCGCTCTAACGGGTCCGGGGGTTGAAATGTCTCCAAACCGAGAGGTCTCTGTGCGCGTTTTGCCGCTTCGCTCGGCACGTCACTCGAAGACCCAGTACATCGTCGCAGCTCTCGTCCCAGCACTGATCGTCAGCCTCAGCATCACCGGGTTCGTGTGGGCTCAAAAGAAGGTCACGGTCGTCATCGACGGCCGGACTCAACACGTCGAGACGCAGGCCACCGACGTCGCCTCCATGCTTGAGGAGTCGGGCGTGAAGGTGGACGGCAACGACCTCGTGTCTCCGTCGCGCGACACCCAGCTCACCAGCGGCATGAACGTCGTCGTGCGCCGGGCCGTGCCGGTCACCCTCAAGATCGGTGACGAGCAGGTGCGCGTCGACGTGATCGGCGACACCGTCGCCGACGCGCTCGTCGCGGTGGGCGCCGACCCGACCGCGAACCTTGCCGTCGAGCCGGCCCTCGACACGAAGCTCACCGAGAACATGACCATCACCGCGCCCGACGTCTTCGTCCGCGTGGCGCGCGAAGACGTCGCCCTGGCGCCCGGGATCGAGGAGCGTGAAGACTCCTCGCTGCCGCGCGGTGAGCGCAAGGTGATCGTCGCCGGCGAGCCCGGCCGGGCGCTGCGCATCTTCCGCGTGCTCGTCACCAACGGCGTCGAGTCGACGCGCACCCTGTCGGCCGAGCACGTCATCACCGCGCCGACCGACTGCATCGTGGCGGTGGGCACCGGTACCGGTACGCCGGCCACCGACGTCGCCGCGGCCAAGTCCCCGGCCAAGCCGCCCCGTCGCGGGCGCAAGGTCGTGGTGGAGGCGACCGGCTACTCCGCCGCGGAGCCCGGTCTGGACAGCACGACGGCCACGGGCCGCCGCGCCGTCAAGGGCGTCATCGCCGTCGATCCGCACTTCATCCCGCTGGGGACGCGCGTCTACGTGCCGGGCTACGGCTACGCGATCGCCGCCGACACGGGCGGGGCGATCAAGGGCAACCGGATCGACCTGTGCTTCAACACGGTCGCCGAAGCGCTCCAGTGGGGTCGCCGCAAGGTCACGATCATCGTTCTCGACGAGCGGTGAGCACCTCTCCGCTCGCATCGCCCAAGGCGACACTCGAGGTCCTCGAACGTCACGGGCTCTACACCAAGAAGGCGCTGGGCCAGCACTTCCTGGTGGACGACAACGTCGTGGGGCGCATCATCGCCCTCGCCGATCTCGCTCCTGACGCAACGGTGCTCGAGGTCGGGCCGGGGATCGGGACGCTCACCGTCGCCCTGTGTGACGCCGCTGGCGGAGTCGTGGCCGTCGAACGCGACCCCCGTCTAGAACCAGTGCTCGCCGAGACACTGGCCGACTGCGACCGGTTCGCACTGGTTCACGCCGACGCCGTGCAGGTGGGCATCGACGAGGTGAGCGAGCCGTTCGGCCCCCCGGTGGCACTCGTCGCCAACCTGCCCTATGCCGTCGCGGCCACCGTCGTGCTGCGCTTCTTCGAGATCATGCCGTCGCTGGAGCAGGCGACCGTCATGGTGCAGTCCGAGGTCGCCGACCGGATGGCGGGCCGACCCGGCACCAAGGACTACGGCTCCTACACGGTCAAGCTGCGGCTCCACGCCCGGCCGGCCGGGCGCTTCCAGGTCGCACCCGGCTGCTTCCTGCCGCCGCCCCGGGTCGAGAGCGCCGTCATCCGCCTCGAGCGCGCGCCGCTCGTCTCCGACCCGGTGCTGCTCGAGCGGGCGGCCCGGGTGGCTGACGCCGCCTTCGCCCAGCGCCGCAAGACGCTGCGCAACTCGCTGCGGGCGGCGCTCGGAGTGCCCGCCGGCGTCCTCGACGAGGCGCTCGCGGCCGCGGGAATCGACGGATCACTGCGCGCTGAGCGGCTTGAGCCCGAGGCATTCGTGGCACTCGCAGCGGCCCTTGCGTCCGCGAGCGGCGCCGCCTGAAACCTGCGCTCGGCGCGCAGCGCGGCGCGCAAACGGGCCCCATGCCGTCCGTCAACGGGCCGTTGCCCAACGCGAACTGGCAAAATGCCCGCTCATCGGCTATAATCGCCGTCCTAGATGGAGGAGGCTTCCTATATGGATTTCGCACGTCAGGCCGAGGTCGTCGGCAAGATCCGCTCTGGCCTCGAAGAGCTGACCGGCACGCGCATCAAGGTTCGCGCGAACATGGGTCGCTCCAAGATCGTCGAGCGCGAGGGCATTCTCACCCAGACCCACCCGGCATTGTTCGTCGTCGAGGTCGAGGAGAAGCGCTCGCGTACCGCCCGTGCCTCGTACCAGTACGTCGACGTGTTGACCGGCACGGTGGAGCTCACCAACCCGGACAACGGCGAGAGTCTCTTTCCCTGGCTGAACTAACGGCCACGGCCACACGATGATCCACACACGAGCGCGGCGCCGCATACGGCACGCGCTCGCTTGCGTAACGGGGTAGCGCATGGTCACCGCTGTACGAGTCTCGGCTCCTGCCAAAGTCAACCTGTTCCTCGGTGTCGGTCCCGTGCGCCCGGACGGCTTTCACGAGGTCGTCACGGTGCTCCACGCGCTTGAGCTCGCCGACGAGGTTCTCGTCGAGGCGGCCGAGGAGCTCTCACTCGTGTGCGAGCCGGACGTGGGGGTCGCGCCGTCGGACAACCTCGCGTGGCGCGCCGCGCAGGCCCTGGCGCGACAGGTCGGCCGCGAGGCCGCTGCCCGCATCACGGTGCGCAAGAGGCTGCCGCATGGCGCGGGACTCGGTGGCGGCTCCAGCGACGCGGCCGGCGTCATCGCCGGACTGGCGCGCCTGTGGGGCATCTCGCCGCAGGACCCGCGCTGCTTCGCGGCCGCGGCCTCTGTCGGCTCGGATGTGCCGTTCTTCCTCGCAGATGGCGGGTGCGCGCTGATGATCGGGCGCGGCGAGGTACTCGAGCGTACGCTGCCCGCGCTCGCCGGCGTGCCGGTGGTGCTCGTCAGGCCGCCGGTCCCTGTGCCGACTGCAGCGGCGTACGCGGCGTTCGACGCGCGCCCGGTCGCGCCCGGTGCTCCCGGTGCGGTGATCGCCGCGCTCGAGTCGGGCGATCGCACCGCTCTGGCCTCCTCGCTGGCCAACAACCTTGTGGCCGCGGCTTCGGCGGTGGTGCCGGAGGTGTCGGACGCGCTAGCATGGGTTCAGCAGCAAGACGGCGTGCTCGGCGCGACCGTCGCGGGCTCCGGGTCGGCGGTCTTCGCGATCTGCGGGTCTGAGCAGGCGGCAGGCGATGCGGCACGCGCCGCAGGCGACCACGGGCTCTGGTCCGCGGCGACGTGCCTTTCGCCGAAGGGGGCGTCATTCGACGACAAGGGGTGCTCGTGAAGGTCGATGCGGTGGTGCTGGCCGGTGGAGACGGCGGGTCGGTCGACCCAACGGTCCCGATCAAGGGACTCGTCCCCATCGCGGGTCGGCCCATGGTCGAGTGGGTCGTCGACGCGCTTCACGCCGCGCAGAGCATCGGTGACGTGGCCGTCGTCGTGCCAACCGCCGAGGGCCTCGGCGACTGGACGGCCAAGGCCGACCACCTCGTGATCAACGACGGCGGGTTCATCGACAACGGCATCGCCGGCGTCGAGTCGC
>CAZCRB010000019.1:0-19365 GCA_964500985.1 uncultured Eubacteriales bacterium | reverse complement strand
GGCGGGCCAGCAACGGCTGCGCGCGCGCCGACGGGTGGAACCGCATCCCGCTCGTACGCATGACCACGGTCTCGCTCGAGCCGGGGAGCTGGGACTTCGATGAGCTGGTGGCCGACACCGGCGAGGGGCTCTACATCGAGACCAACAACTCGTGGTCGATCGACGACAAGCGCCTCAACTTCCAGTTCGGCTGCGAGATCGGCTGGGAGATCAAGGACGGCGAGCTCGGCCGCATGGTGCGGACCCCCAACTACACCGGCATCACGCCGCAGTTCTGGGCGAGCTGCGACGCGGTGTGCTCGGCCGCACACTGGCAGGTCTGGGGCATCCCCAACTGCGGCAAGGGCGAGCCCATGCAGGTCGCACACGTGGCGCACGGCGCCGCACCCGCACGGTTCCGCGGCGTACAGGTGGGAGTGGGTCGCTGATGATGACGCCCGAACAGGCCACCGAGCTCGCCAACCGCGCGGTCGCGCTGACCGCCGCCGATGAGGCCGAGGCCCTCGTCGTCGCCGAGTCCAGCGCGCTGACCCGCTTCGCGAACAACCGCATCAACCAGAACGTGGCCGAGGACAACGCGCTGCTGAGCGTGCGCGCGGTCATCGGCAAGTGCGTCGGCGTCGCTTCCACCAACCGTCTCGACGACGAGTCGGTCGCGGAGTGCTGTGCGGCCGCGGTGGCCGCGGCGCGGGTCGCTCCCGAGGACCCGGCGTTCCCCGGCCTGCCCCTGCCCGCACCCGCGGCGCCCTCGCTGCGCGCATGCGAGGCGACCCGCGCCTTTGACGCGACGGCGCGCGCCAACGCCGTGAGCGCCATCGTCGCCGCCTCACGCTCGCGCGGGCTGACGTGCGCCGGCAAGGTGCGCGTGGCCGAGCACGTGATCGCGATCGCCAACAGCCACGGCGTCGACCAGGTCGGCACGCTGACCGGCGCGCAGGCCACGGTGCTGTCGATGGGCGAGACGGGCAGCGGCTGGGCCTCGTGGCTCGGGCGCGATGTCACCGAGCTCGATCCCGTCGCCCTCGGCGAGGAGGCGGCCGAGCTCGCCGTGCGCTCCGCGGACCCCACCGACCTCGAGCCCGGCGAGTACCCGGTCGTGCTCGCTCCCGAGGCGGTCGCCGACATCATGGACTTCCTCAGCTACGTGGGGTTCTCGGCCAAAGCGTACGAGGAGGGGCGCTCGTTTCTGTCCAACAACCTCGAGGACCAGGTGATGAGCACCTTCGTCACGATCGTCGACGACGCGCTTTCCGACCACGCGATGGGCATGACCTTCGACTACGAGGGCGTCCCCAAGGCGCGCACGCCCATCGTCGAGTACGGCGTGGCGCTGCGCCCGGTCACGGACTCGTACTGGGCGGCCAAGACCGGCTGGCCCAACTCCGGCCACGCGCTGCCCGCTCCCAACTCGTGGGGCCCGATGGCGCTCAACGTCGAGATGGAGGCCGGCGAGTCCACGCTCGAGGAGCTGATCGGCAGCGTCGAGCGCGGCGTGTACGTGACGCGCTTCCACTACGTCAACGTCGAGGACCCGGTACCGGTCACGCTCACGGGCATGACCCGCGACGGCACGTTCCTCATCGAGAACGGCAAGCTCACCCGGCCGCTCAAGAACCTGCGCTTCACGCAGAGCGCGGTCGAGGCGCTCATGGACTGCGAAGGGGCGACCGCCCAGCGCAAGTTCGTGGGCACCGAGGAGGGCGCCTCGCTCGTTCCCGGCGTGCTGATCACGCGCTTCGCGTTCACCGGACAGACGTCCTGAACGACGCTAGCGGCGGGCACCCAGCTCGACGACGCGCTCGATGATCGCCGGTAGCGGCAGCTCCTCGACCACGGCGCCGAGTCCCACCGCGGCCCCGGGCATGCTGTGCGATGCGGCGGTCGCGGCCGACTCGGCGAGCGTGTAGCCGCCAGCGCGGCGGATCGCGAGCATGCCGGTGGCCCCATCGCTGCCCAGGCCCGTCAGCAGCACCGCCAGCACGCACGAGCCGAACGTCGCGGCGGCCGACGAGAACATGATGTCGATCGAGGGCACGTGCAGCGAGTCGGCGAAGTCCTCGTCCAGGCGCATGCGCGCGGGCTCGCGGCCGGCCCGCATGAAGCGCAGGTGCCGCCCGGTCGGCGCGATCCACACTCTACCCGGCTCGAACACCGCCCGGTGCTGCGCTTCGGCGACCGGGAGCTTGCACTTCGCATCGAGCCGCTGGGCCCACGCCGTGGTGAACCCCTCCGTGATGTGCTGACACACGGCGACCGGCACCGGAAAGCGCCGCGGCAGGGCGCCGAGAAGCGCCTCGACCGCCGGCGGACCGCCAAACGACGCGCCGATGACCAGCGCGTCGTAGGGTCCCGTGTTGGCAGGTACCCCCTGCCCAAAGGCGGCGAGACGATCGCCCGCCGGAATGGATGACACCAGAGCCCTCCCCCGCTTCTCCCCCTGCGCATAAGGCGGGCCCCGGCGATATCTCACGCCGAGGCCCGACCAGAAAACGGTTGTCCGCCCGTGGAGGGGCGCCACGCGGTGGCGGGCCGTTTCCGGAGTCAGGAGGCTCGTTACAGTTCCTGACACCGAGAATATCGGCACCGCTCACCGCGACTTTAGGCGCCTCGCCCCGCGTTCCGGTGAGCGGCACGACATACCGAGCGGGGCGCTTCGCCTATTGCTGCTGCGTGTGGCACTCGCAGCCGCGCTGCGTGGCCTCCTGCTGGCTGACCGGGTGCTGCATCGGGATCACGCCCGCCTGCAGCTGTTCGGCGCTGAGCTGGGGGGCGTTGTTCGAGCACCCGGCGAGCAGGCCGGTTGCGAGCATAGCTACGGCGGCAAGAACGGCGGCGCGGCGAGCGGATTTCACGATCGGACTCCTTGGGTCTCGGGCGGTCGGCACAAAACGTCTGACGAGGTATACCCGAACCCGCCAGCCATCGTGCGCCTGTGGCGAAATCCACCATGCCTCGCGCGGTGCCCGCCGAGCCCGCCCTTCGCCCCACCGCGCTATACTGGCGCGGACAGCGGGCGAGGCATCGCCCGGGGCACGCCATTCGCTTCCGACGGGACTCATGCAGCGCCGGATCCCCCTCGAAACGTACCGCCGCAGGACCTCACGCCTCTATCGCCGCAGAAGCGGCACCAGGCGTGTGCTCGTCGTGGGCGCCGTCGGGGCGTGTGTGGTCGGAGCGCTCGCGTTTGGCGCGTGGTCCCTGTTCGCCTCACCCGACAGCGCACCCTCCTCTCCCCCGCGCACCGCGGCGAAGGCCGCACCATCACCGGCCGCTCGCCCCGAAGTCGCCAAGCCCGCCGCGGAACCGACCGAGACCACGCCGGCTCCGGCCGCCGACCCCGCGCGCCCGGCCACGCTGACGATCGCGGCGGTGGGCGACATGATGTTCGACCGCAAGGTGGGCGACCTGGTCTCGGCACAAGGCGGCGCCGCACCACTGGACAAGGTCGCCACGGCACTCGCTGATGCCGATGTCGCGGTGGGCAACCTGGAGAGCACGCTGGCCAAGAGCGGCAAGGCCAACGCGACAAAAGACGTCACGTTCCGCGGCAAGCCGGCCGGCATCGAAGGCCTCAAGCTCGCCGGCTTCGACGCCGTGTCGCTCGCCAACAACCACATGCTCGACTACGGCCCCGAGCCGCTCGCGGATACGATCGCCTCGCTCGACGCGGCGGGCATCGGCCACGCGGGTGCGGGGGCGACGCGCGAGCTGGCCTGGAAGCCGGCGACCATCGAGCGCGACGGCGCGTCGGTCGCCTACATCGCGGTGACCCACATCGTGCCGCCCGGGTTCCTCGTGGGCGATGAGCGGGCGGGCGTGGCCTCGGGGCGCATGGACCCGGCGATGCTCAAGACCGCGATCACCGAAGCGAAGAAGACGCACGACTACGTGATCGTCTCGTTCCACTGGGGGGTCGAGTACCAGCCCGACGCCAACGGCGACCAGCAGGCGTGGGCGCACAAGGCCATCGACGCGGGCGCCGACATGGTTCTCGCACACCACCCGCACGTGATCCAGGGCGTCGAGTTCTACAAGAAGGGGCTCATCGCCTACTCGCTCGGCGACTTCGTGTTCGATCACTACTCGCGCGAGACCGGCGAGTCGTTCATCCTCAACGCCGAGCTCGGCCCGGACGGCGTCACCGCCGTGACCGCCAAGCCCGTCTACCTCACCGACAGCCATGGCAAGCCGCAGTTCGTCAGCGGCAAGGAGGCAGCAACCATCCTCTCGCGACTCAAGAAGATCTCCGCACCGCTCGGCTCCACCGTGACCATCGACGGCGACACCGCAAGGATCGAACCGTGAGGCCCCCGCGCAGGGAGCGCACCGGCACCCGGCGAGACGGCCAGGTGCGGCGCATCAACACGAGCGAGGTCCGCTATCCCGGCATGTCCACGGTCCTGAGCGCCGAGGAGGCCGAGTACCGCGCCTGGAAAGAGAGCGGCAGGCGCCTGCGGCCCGCCCGCGACACGGGCATGGCCGTGGAGAGCCGCCTCGCACGCGACCGCCGGCGCAAGCAGCGCGCCCAGCGCCGTCGGGGCGTGAGCGCCGCCGTCGCGATCGTGCTGGTCGCCGCGGTGCTCATCGGCTGGCGCTACACCTCCGACCGACGTGCTGCCGCGCAGCCGCTGACCGGGACCCAGACCGCCGGCGCGGCGCCCGCGACCGGCAGCAAGCGCATCGACGCGCCCGACCCGTCGCTCGCCTCGATACGCGCGCTGTCGCCCAAGCCCAAGCCGACCCCGGTGTTCGCCGCCTACCGCGGCATCGAGCTGCGCCTTCCCGTTCCGCTCGAGAAGCTGACGGAGGTAGGCTTTCACCAGGCCTCCTACACCTACGCCGTGCACCTGACTACACCGCTGCCCGACGCCGACGCCAAAGCCGCCAAGCGCGAGAAGACGACGCATCGCGACCTGTCAACGCAGTCCAGCGACGCCGAGGCGCCCCTGACCGGCTCGGTGCTGCGACTGTGGCGCTCGCGGCCCGGCAAGCCCGACAGCGCGGTGGACGTGGGCGCGCCGGCGGGCACCGACGTGCTCGCACCGGTCACCGGCACCGTCATCAAGATCAAGCGCTACAAGCTCTACGGCAAGTACGACGACTACGAGCTGCACATCCAGCCGCTCGGTCACCCGGAGCTCGACCTGGTCCTGATCCACGTCGACGACGTGGGCGTCGTGCCCGGCGACAAGGTGGTCGCGGGCGTGACGAGGCTCGCGGCGGTGCGCAAACTCTCGGACCGCGTCCACCACCAGCTCGGCGACTACACCAAGGGCGGCGGCGACCACACGCACATCCAGCTCAACAACGCGCGGAGCCCGGAGTACAAGGGGCTGGAGGGTGCGATCACTGTGACGGCCACTCCCGAGTCCACGGCCACTCAGTAGGACCGGGAGCCGGAGCCTTCTGCTGGCTACTGCCCGGGTGTCTCGGGCGTCTCGGGCGTCTCGGTCGGCTCGGTCGTCTCGGGGCCGCGGGCCAGGTAGCCACGGAACCGGCGGTCGAACTCGAAGCGCTCGAGGAGCACGGAGCGGTCGCAGCCGCGGCAGCGCAAGCGCACGTCGGCGCCGATGCGGGTGATCTCCCACTCGTTGGCGCCACACGGGTGCGGCTTCTTGAGCTTGACCACGTCGCCGATGCGGATCGGCGTGATGGGAACTGCCATGACCGGCTCCCTGAGTCGGGGACACGGCCGCGGCGCCACGGGACGTGGCGTGCGGTATAAGGGAGTATAGCCGCCGTGCCACCGTGGCGCGGCGGCACCACCGAGGAGGAACCGCCATGCGCACCCCCGCCATCCTGTCCGTGCTCGGCGAAGACCGTGTCGGCATCGTCGCGACCGTCTCGCGCGTGCTCGCGGACTCGCACGCCAACATCGAGGACATCCGCCAGACGATCATCGGCGGCATCTTCTCGATGACGATGCTCGTGACCGTCGACGAGGAGGAGACGACCTTCGAGGAGGTTCAGAACCGCCTCAAGACCGCCGCCGACGAGATGGGCGGCATCCAGATCACGCTTCAGCGCGAGGACGTCTTCCGCTACATGCACCGCATCTGACCCGCGAACGAAACGAGAGGCAACCCGTGCAGATCACGCCCGAGGAGATCGTCGAGACCCTGCTGATGGTCCAGCAGCAGAGCCTCGACATCCGCACCGTCACGCTCGGCCTGTCGCTGTCCGACTGCAGCCACGACGACGCCGAGATCGCCGCACAGCGCGTCTACGACAAGATCTGCCGCAACGCCGAGCGCCTCGTGCCGGTCGCCGAGCAGATCGCCCGCGAGTACGGCATCCCCATCGTGAACCGGCGCATCTCGGTCACCCCCATCGCGCGGCTCGTCGCCGCCGCCCCCGGCGCGAGCGGTGTGCCGTTCGCGCTCGCACTCGACCGCGCGGCCGACACCGTGGGCGTCGACTTCGTCGGCGGGTTCTCGGCGCTCGTGCACAAGGGCATCGGAGAGGGCGACGCGCGCCTGATCGACTCGATCCCCGAGTCGCTCGCCACCACCAACCGGGTCTGTGCCTCCGTCAACGTCGCCACCACCCGCGCCGGCATCAACATGGACGCCGTGCTGCGCATGGCCCAGACGATGAAGGCCGCCGCCGAGGCGACCGCCGAGCGCGACTCGATCGGCTGCGCCAAACTCGTCGTCTTCGCCAACATGGTCGAGGACAACCCGTTCATGGCCGGCGCGGTCCACGGTACCGGCGAGCCCGACGCGGTGATCAACGTCGGCATCTCCGGTCCGGGTGTCGTGCGCGCGATCGTGGCCGCGCTTCCGCAAGACGCCGACCTGACCGAGGTCGCCGAGGCCATCAAGGCGACCGCCTTCAAGATCACGCGCGCCGGCGAGCTCGTCATGCGCGAGGCGGCCAAGCGCCTCGGGGTCGCGGGCGGCATCGTCGACCTCTCGCTCGCCCCGACACCGGCCGAGGGGGACTCGGTCGCCGACATCATCGAGGCGATGGGCGTGGGTCGCTGCGGCGGCCCAGGAACCACCGCCGCGCTCGCGCTGCTCAACGACGCCGTCAAGAAGGGCGGCGCGATGGGCACCTCGTCAACGGGCGGGCTGTCGGGCGCCTTCATCCCCGTCTCGGAGGACCAGGGCATGATCCGCGCGGCCGAGACCGGCGCGCTGACCCTCGAGAAGCTCGAGGCGATGACCGCGGTGTGCTCGGTCGGTCTCGACATGATCGCGATCCCGGGCGACACTCCCGCCGAGACGATCGCCGGCATCATCGCTGATGAGTGCGCCATCGGCATGGTCAACTCCAAGACCACCGCCGTTCGACTCATCCCGGCCGTGGGCAAGACCGTCGGCGACCGCGTCAGCTTTGGCGGCCTGCTCGGCGAAGCGCCGGTCATGCCGGTCAACGCCTGGGCGGGAACCGTGTTCGCGCACCGCGGCGGCCGCCTCCCGGCACCGCTGCAGTCGCTGCGCAACTGAGGCGCTCAAGCCCCTGCTCTTCCACGCCGATGCCCCGTGTAGGAAGATTGCAGCTGACCGCAGGCTCAGGGACCCTCTCAGGATCGAAGGCCCGCATGTTCGCTCGGCATGGCATACGCACGGTTCTGTCGGCCGCACTCGTGCTGCTGCTGAGCCTGCTGATGCTGCCCGCGACCGAGCAGGCGGCCTACGCCGTGGCCACCAGCGGCAAGGTCCGCACGACCGTGGCCCCTGCCGGCAGCGCGATGCGCGGCACCTACACGATAGGCCAGTTCAAGTCGGCCAAGAACGAGACGGTCACCGGCTACCAGATCACGTTCCCGGTGGGCGTCGACCCCACCGGCGCCACGTCGGCCGGCAACACGGTCTCGGTCGCCGGTCGGGTGGTCACCGTGACGTACGGCACCCCCATCGGCGGCAACCAGCGCTTCAGCGTGTCGGTGGGCAACGTCCGCAACCCCACCACCGCCGGTACCTACGCGATCGCGCGCGTGACGTTCTTCCTCGCCGGGGGCGGCACCTCCAACGTCAACCTCAGTGCCGCCGAGGGCCAGTTCACGATCTTCGCGAGCCCCTACCTTCAGCTCATCATCGAGACCTCGGGCGACCTGCAGGTGGCCGACTTCGGCACCGTCGACCCCGGCACCCCCTCACCCTCGGACACCGTGACGGTGACCGTGGACTCGAGCAACCCGTTCACGATCACGCGCACCTTCTCGGGATCTGCCGCGGCCATGGGAATCAGCGGTACCGGCATCCCGGCGGGCGTACAGCCGGCCGGCCTGGCGACCTTCCTCGACGTCCTGCGACTCACGCCGCCCTACACGACGAACCCAGACGTCGCGCTCACCTCGAACATCACCTACACGGTCGTCCAGCAGTAGCTGCGCGCCCAGAATGGCGCCACCAGCCTCACGTCGCGGCGCCCACTCCAGCCCACCGTGCGCAATCCATTCGACGCTCACACTCAACTTCTCGCCCTGTCGTGCCGATTACAGCAGTGCAGGAGCGGAGGAACCCGTCACGCACACCGTGCGTGCCCCCGCGTCGAATTGGAGGGACTACCTATGAAGAAGGCACTTCTCATCAGCGCCCTTGCTGTTGCGCTGCTGCTCTCCGTGGTTGCGTTCGCGACCGCGGACGTCGCCACCTACGGCGGCAGCGGCGTCAGCACCGCGTCCGGCGTCGTGACCGCAAAGGTCACCGTGCGCCCCAAGATCACGCTGACCATCAACACCCCTGACGCCGGCCAGACCGCCGACTTCGGGACCGTGGATCCCGGCACCGCCGCCGGCGGCAAGACCGTGAACCTCTCGGTCGACTCGAACAAGGCGTTCACGCTTTCCAAGGCCGTCGCCGGCCAGACCGCCGAGATGGGCTTCTCCTCGACCCTGGCCGCCAGCAGCGCCGGCGCCAAGGGCCAGAACCAGACCTTCTCCGACGACTACAGCATCAACGTGCCGTGGTCGACCGAGCCGGGCAACTACGCCTCGACCATCACCTACACCGTCACCCAGAACTAGTACAGACGCGCGGCAAACGGGTTCTCCTGAAACAGAAGCCCCGCCGGATCATCCGGCGGGGCTTCTTCTTTGCATCCTGCATCGCCGCGCGGGCGATGTCTGCAGCGGCGAGGCGCCTACTCCGCGGACCGCTCGCCGCTCTCCTCGGCGAGGCGCTTCATCAGCGCCTCCTCATCGTCGGGCTCGACGACCGACTCGTGCGCCGCAGACGGCGCCGAGGCCGGCTGGACCGCCGCATCCGAGCCCACCTGGGCCTTGGCCGCGCGGCGCGAACCGGAGCGGCGGCCGATCGCCCAGATGACTGCGGCGATGATCACCACGAGCACCACTGCCACCGCGACGACCAGCCACATCGGAACGAGCCACACGGTGCGCTCCTCGACGAGCGTGTTCTTGCCCGCGGCGATCGGCTTGCCCTCGTCGTCGACCGGCACGAGCTCGACGCGCACGGTATGCGGGCCAAAGGGCTGGCGGGTCGCCGTGACGGTCCCGCTCGTCTCGAGATTCTCGCCGGCGAAGACGAGGCGGGCGTCGATGGCCGTGGCGGTCGCCACCGTCGCCTCGTTGCGGTCGAGCAGCGAGACGTTGGCGGTCACGCGCTGGTTGACGTTGCCCTGGTTCTGCACCGTGAAGTCGTAGGGGACCGTCGCCCCGATCACGTAGGCCGGCACCGCGAACGGCCGGATCTCAAGCTTCTCGACCAGATCGCCGGCGACGCGCAGCGTGATGCGCGAACCGAGTCGCCCGCTCACCTGCGCCTGTCCGCCGGAGGCCGCCGTCGGCAGCTCGAAGACCTCGAAGAACATCATCACGTCGTGGTCGCCGGGGGGAACCGTCGGCGGCGCGGTGAACGCGAACTTGATCGGTACGCGCTGGCCGGGCTTCATCTCGACGTACGGAATGTTGCCGAGCGACTTGCTGTCCGCCGGCATCTTCACGTTCGCCCAGGAGCTGGGCAGCTGCAGTGCCGCGACGTCGCCGCGGCTCGGCGTCGTGTAGGTGATGTTGCCGGCCTCGTCGACCTGCTGGTCGGCGACGTAGACGAGCACCTTGATGTTCTCGTCGCCGTCGTTGGTGATGTAGACCTCGCCGTCGACGGTCTGCCCGGCCTCAACGTCGAACTTGAACGAGCCGGTAGACAGGCCCAGCGTCTTGGTGGCGAATGCGGCTGTCGGCAGCGCCGCTGCAACGGCGCCGGCGAGCGCCAGCGCGACGAGCGCGCGCGCCCAGCTCCTCGAGAGCGGCCGCATCAGATGCCCACCGACTCACGGAACTGCCGCACCTGGCGGCGAGCGACCGGGATGTGGGTCTCGTCACGGTCCGAGGCGACCACCACGTAGGAACCGTCCACGCGCAAGATCTCCTTCACTTTGTTGAGATTCACGAGGTAGCTGCGGTGAACCCGCGCGAACGTCTCGCGTCCCAGCCGCGTCTCGAGCTCGCCGAGGGTCAGGTCGACGAGGTACTGGTTCTCGTACGTGTGTGCGTACGTCGACTTGTTGCGCGCCGAGAGGTAGACGATGTCGTCGATGGTCAGCAGCACCGTGCGACCGCCCTTGCGCACGGCGAGCTTGCGGAACTCCGCCTCGCTGCCGCCGACGGTGTCTCCGCTCATGCGGCGCCGACCGCGCACGAGCGACTCGACGCGCGCCGAGAGCTCGAGGATGTTGAACGGCTTGGTCACGTACTGCTGGACGCCCTGCTTGAAGGCGAGGATCTTGGCGAGGTCCTGGTTCTTCGCCGAGAGCATGATGACCGGCAGGTCCGCGGTCGCCGGGTTGTTGCGGATGTCCATGAGGGCCATCCACCCGTCGACCCGCGGCATCATGATGTCGAGTATCACGACATCGATGCGCTCGCGGTCGATGACCTCGATGCCCTCGGCCCCGTCACCGGCGCCGTAGACACGCATCCCGTCGGACTCGAGGCCCATGCGGATCATGTCGACGACCGAGCGGTCATCGTCTATCACGAGCACGTGAATGGATTCGTCAGGCACCGTTCGCTCCGCCACCTCTGCCGATTGGAAGCGTCTTCCTACCGAAAAACGCTGTAGATCGCCGTTCGTCAGTCATCACGATTGTACCCAAGCGCACTGACGAAGCGCGAACGCGCCCGCTAGCGGTGCATCCGTCCGGTTGGCGGCTCAGGCGGACGCGCCGGAACGCAGCCAAGCGTCCATGGAGCGGGCCGCCTTCTTGCCCGCCCCCATCGCGAGGATGACGGTCGCCGCGCCGGTCACGATGTCGCCGCCCGCCCAGACACCGGCGACGTTGGTGGCGCCGTCCTCGTCGGTGACCACGTAGCCGCGCCGGTTGAGCTCCATCTCCGGAGCCGCCTTGGCCGTGAGCGGATTGGCGCGGGTGCCGGCGGCGATGATGACGGTGTCGCACGGTATCTCGAAGTCCGAGCCCAGCACGCACACCGGCGCGCGCCGGCCGCTGTCGTCGGGCTCGCCGAGCTCCATGCGGGTGGCGACGATGCCGGTCACCCAGCCGTCGCGCCCGGTGATCTCGCTCGGCGAACACAGCGTCTTGAACGCGACGCCTTCTTCCTTGGCGTGGTGGACCTCTTCGTTGCGCGCGGGCATCTCGTCTTCCGTGCGCCGGTAGACGAGGAAGACGTCCTGTGCGCCCAGCCGCAGAGCCGTGCGCGCCGCGTCCATCGCGACGTTGCCGCCACCGACCACCGCGACGCTGCGCCCGCGCCACACCGGCGTGTCGGCGTGCGGGAAGTCGTAGGCGCGCATGAGGTTCACGCGCGTGAGGAACTCGTTTGCCGAGTAGACGCCGTTGAGGTTCTCACCCGGGATGCCGAGAAAGACCGGAAGGCCCGCGCCGGTCCCGAGAAACACCGCGTCGTAGCCCTCTTCGCCGAGCAGTTCTGCGACGTCGTAGAGCTGGCCCACGACCGCGTCGGTGACGATCTCGACGCCGATCGAGGTGAGCATCTCGATCTCCGCCTCGACGACCTGGGCCGGAAGACGGAACTCCGGGATGCCGTAGGTGAGGACGCCGCCCGCGGCGTGCAGGGACTCGAAGACGGTCACCGCGTGGCCGAGCTTGGCGAGCTCGCCGGCGCACGCGAGGCCGGCCGGGCCGGAGCCCACGACCGCACAACGCTTGCCGCTCGGCGCCGCAACCTCCGGGACGCAGCGGTGGTCGAGCTCGCACGACAGGTCGTGGTCGCCCAAGAAGCGCTCGATGCGGCCGATCGCGACCGGCTCGCCCTTCTTGGCGAGCACGCAGGCGCGCTCGCACTGCTCCTCCTGCGGGCACACGCGGCCGCACACGGCAGGCAGCGCATTGCGCTCCTTGAGCACCGCGACGCCGCGGGTCAGGTCGCCGTCGATGACGGCGCCGATGAAGTCCTTGATACGGATGTTGACCGGGCAGCCGGCCTCGCAGGTGGGGTTCTTGCACTGCAGGCAGCGGTTGGCCTCGGCGGTCGCCTCTTCGAGCGAGTAGCCGTAGGCGACCTCGCCAAAGTCGGTCGCTCTCTGCGCGGGCGGACGCTCAGGCATCGGCGTGCGCGGGGCGCGGCTCGCCTTGTGGCGGGGCTTGAGGCCGTCGTCGGGTGTCTCGGCAGCGCCGGGGACCGACGCGGTGTCGTCTACAGGTGGCACGAGCAGCTCCGGGAGTACTCCGCGTCGGCGACGCGCTCATCGTCTGAGTAGATACGTTGGCGGCTCATGAGCTCTTCCCAGTCGACCGCATGCCCGTCGAAGTCCGGCCCGTCCACGCAGCCGAACCGGGTCTGGCCGCCGACCGTGACGCGACAGGCGCCGCACATGCCGGTGCCGTCGACCATGATCGGGTTGAGCGACACGGTGGTCGGCACGCCGAACTCGGCGGTCGTCGCCGCGCAGAACTTCATCATGATCGCCGGGCCCACCGCGAACGCGGTGTCGATCTCGCCGGCCTCGCACAGCTGCTTGAGCGGCGCGGTGACCAGGCCCTTCTCGCCCGCCGTTCCGTCGTCGGTCATCACCGTGAGCTCGACTCCCGGCAAAGCGCGGATCTCGTCTTCGAGCACGAGCAGGTCGGCGGTGCGCGCCCCGAGGATCACGTGCGGCTTCGCGCCGGCCTGCGCCATCGCGCGCGCGACGGGGAACGCGACCGCGGCCCCCACGCCGCCCCCGACGATCGCGACGCGACCGGCGTCCGCCGTGTGCGTCGGCACGCCGAGCGGCCCCACGACGTCGGCGATCTCGTCGCCGACGTTGAGGTGCGAGAGCTGGTGCGTGGTCTTGCCGACGCGCATGAAGATGAAGCGGACCCAGCCCTCCTCGGCGTTCCAGTCCGAGAAGGTCAGCGGGATACGCTCCCCGCCCTCGGCCGCACGCACGATCAGGAACTGGCCCGCGCGCACCTTGCGCGCGATCTGCGGTGCCTCGACGCCGAGCTCGAACACTGCGTCCGAGAGCTGGCGGGCATGGACGATACGGAACACGGAGCCTCCGTGGGGTGAGTCAGTTCGGTGCCGGAAAAGCGTCCACGCAGTATAGCAATCGCGGTACTCGTCGACAGCGGGGTCGCGGTCCGACCCCTTGAGTCGGTGTGTGCCCCAAAACCGGCCGCCTCGCGACCTCGCGGGGCGCCGCCGTCATTTGAGCGCGTGCCCGCACGTTGCTATACTGCACACGTATTGCGCCTTCCGGCGGTCACACCACGACACTGAACCAACCCCGGAGGAACTGAAGCCATGCATCGCAGCCGCGCACTTCTTGCCGTAGCGCTCACCGTTGCCCTCACCCTGGGCAGTGCTGCGCCCGCTCTGGCCGCGACCCAGTCCGACGCCGCCGCCCACGCCGCCAAAGCCGCCACCGCGCGCGCCAAGGCCAAGGCCGCCCAGGACCTCGCCGCCAAGCTCAAGGCCGAGACCGCCGCGCTCGACGACAAGATCGCCGTCCTGCAAAAGGAAGCCGACGCGCTCGACCCGCAGATCGCCGAGGCGACCTCGCGCACCAAGCGGCTCTTCGCCGAGGTCAAGACGCTCCAGGCCGAGGTCGACTCCACCCAGGCCAACATCGAGCGCACCCAGGCCGACTACGACCTGCAGCAGTCGCTGCTCGGCGACCGCGTCGAAGCGACCTACCGCCAGGGCGACTGGTTCTACTTCGACGTCTTGCTCGGCTCGCAGGACTTCAACGACCTGATCGCGCGCACCGAGCTCGTCAGCCGCGTGATCGAATCGAACAACAACATCGCGACCCAGCTGGCGCGCACCAAGCGCGAGCTCGAGTTCGACAAGGTGAAGCTCGGTCGCTCGTTGGCCGCAGCCGACCTGAAGCGCAAAGAGGCCCAGGCGGTCGAGAACAAGCTGCGCTCGCTCCAGTCGACCCGCCAGTACAAGGCCGACCAGCAGGAAGCGATCTACGACCAGAAGGCCGAGATGATGGCGGAGAGCTCCGCCAACGCCAAGCGCCTGCTCGCGATCGCGGCCGCCGAGGAGGCCGAGTCTTCCCGGATCGAGCGCGAGCTCGCGAACCACTCGGGCTCCGGCAAGTACAACGGCACGATGGCCTGGCCGGTTCCCGGCTTCTACAACGTGACCTCCTCTTTTGGCTGGCGCATCCACCCGATCTTCAAGACCAAGAAGTTCCACACCGGGATCGACATCGGCAAGAACGGCGGGCAGTCCATCGACGGCGCGTCGATCGTCGCCGCCGGTGACGGAGAGGTCATCTACGCCGGTGCGCGCAACGGCTACGGCAACACGGTGATGATCGACCACGGCGACGGCGTGGTCACGCTCTACGCCCACCAGCAGTCGGGTGGCATCAAGGTCTCCGTGGGCCAGTCGGTCAAGAAGGGCGAGCGCATCGGCACGGTGGGCATGACGGGGTACTCGACCGGACCGCACCTGCACTTCGAGGTGCGCGTGAACGGCAACCCCGTCAACCCGATGGGCTACCTCTAGCCGCTACGGCGCCAGGGCCGAGCCGATCTGCGTCATCACGCGGTCACTCACGCTCGCGCTTCCGCCAAACACCCAGACCTGCCCGACCTCGGCCTTGCGTGCCGAGAGCCAGCCGGCCGTCGGCGCTGACAGCGCAGTCGGGGCGGTGAGCAGAAGCGGTCCGCCGTGCGAACCCACCACCGAGCCACCCGCCAAGGCGTCCGGCAGCTTCGACGCGACGCCGGTGGCGCGCGGCGAGAGCCAGCCCTGCGCCACGGCGTTCGAGGCGACCGAGACGGCGGTATCGTAGCGGCTCGCACCGGACCAACGCTCTGCACCGAGCGCGTTCACCACCGTGGCGGACACCGTCCGTGGTCCGCCCCCGACGATCACCCGCGGCGCGTGCCGGGCCGCCAGCTCGCCCGAGGTCGCCCCGGGAACCGAGGAGGCGGTCACGAGAAGGATGGGCGAACCGGTGCGCGCAGCGATCGGCGAGAGCGCGAGCGCATCGAAGAACGTCGCCGAGTCCGCCCCGTTGGCCACGAGCGCGACGCTCGACACCTCCGAGGGACGCACCGTTCGCATCCGGGCGGCGATCGCGGCCGCGTTCGCATAGCGGTCCGAACCCGCGACCCGGTCGAAGTGCACCTTGCCCGCCAACGGCCCAAGCGCCGTCACGATCTCTGCGCGCCGGGCATCGGGCACCGAGGTGGTGCCGCCGACGAAGTGCACGGTGAGGGACGGGTTGGCGGTCGCGATCTCGCGCAGCGCCTGCTCGACGTCGGTCGACACCGAGGTCGAGCTCACGAGCATGAGCGGAGCACCCCGGTACGCCCACGAGAGGCCCGCGGCGGCGAGCGGGTCAGCGGCGGCCCGGTCCTCGCCCGATGCGATCACCACGTCGCTGACGCCCACCCAGGCGACGTTCGTGAGCCGCGCGGCCGCCACGGCACCCGCGTAGCGGTCCGAGCCCGCAACGCGCGAGACAGCGGGCGTGGGCACCTTCGTGGCAGCCGCAGCGACCGCCCGGGCGGCGTTGAGCCTCGCCCCGCTCGCCACGAGACCGGAGAAGCCCGGCTTGGCGTCGGCCGACGACATGATGACGGACTTGACGTCGGCGGCGCTGAGCGAGGGGTTCACGGCAAGCACGAGCGCCGCCACACCCGAGACGTGCGGTGCCGCCATCGAGCTGCCGCTCATCATCTCGTAGGCGTGGTTGCGCCAGACGACGAAGTCATCGACCGCCACGCCCGCCGCCACCGATGCGTTGTCGTTGCTCCCATCGGCCTCGAGACCGATGCGCGCCCAGACCGTCGAGTCACCCGCGTACGCGGACAGGTCGACCGGCGGGTCGAACGCCCACGTTGCGAAGGGACCGCCACGCGAGTAGACCTCGTCCCAGACGATACCGTCGTGAGAGAACTGCAGGCTGAGCTTGTCGGACGCCTCGCGCGTGTTGACCCACGTGTGCAGCGTCACGTCGTAGGCGGCACCGGCGCTCAGGTCGAGCGGGGTGGCGAGCGTCAGGTACGACTTCTCGTTGTTGGCGTAGCCCAGATGCGCGGCGGCGTAGGGGGCCGACCACTTGGGGCTCGAGACGCCCGTCCACGGTGCCGTGAGGTAGGTGCCGGTGTTCCAGTTGCCGAGGCTGGTGAGGTAGTCGATGAAGACCGGCGTGAACGGCACGGAGCTCATGATCACGCTGCCCGGGGCCGCCACATCCACGCTCTTGGCCCCCCAGTTCGAGAACGAGGCCAGCGTGTCGGTGCGCGTCGAGGCGGCCACCGAGATGATGTTGGGCGAGTCGAACGCCGCCGGGTAGAACGGCGGCGCCAGGCCGTTGTCCATGTTGCGCGCGTCGTTGCCGGCGGCCGCGACGAACGGCAGGCCGCTCTGCTCTATGGCCTGCTTGAGGGCGAGGTCGGCATCGGGGCCGCCCCACGAAGCGTTGATGATGTCGGCACCCATGTCGGTGGCGTAGGCGACCGCGCGGATCGCGCCGAACGTGTCACCGCCGTTGGCGCCCATGAAGCGCAGGGGCATGACCCGTGCCTGCGGCGCGACCCCGGCGACTCCCTCGGCGTTGTCGGTCACGGCGGCGATGACCCCGGCCACGTGCGAACCATGCCCGTCGTCGTCGGTCGGATCGTTGTCCGCGTCCGCGAAGTCCCACCCGGTGACGTCGTCGACGAACCCGTTGCCGTCATCGTCGATGCCGTTGCCGGCGACCTCGGCCGCGTTGTGCCACACGTTGGCACCCAGGTCGGGATGGGCGAGGTCGACGCCCGTGTCGACGACCGCGACGACGGTACCCGTGCCCAGGCTCGAGGCCCACGCCTCGGGTGCGTCGATGTCGGCGTCAGCGACGCCGGCGGCCTGTCCGGTGTTGTGCAGGCCCCACTGATCGCCGAACAGCGGGTCGTTGGGGATGGCGGCGGCGTCGTACCGGTAGTTCGGCTGCACGAAGGCCACGTCCGCGCGCTTGGCGTACGACCGCTCGGCTGCGCCCGGCCGCGCCGGATCGACGCGGACGAGGTCGTAGCGCCGGGCGCTCCCCGTCCCGTGTGCGACGACGCTCGCGCCCGCTGCGGCATGAGCGGCCGCCCGCGACGCCCGAGAGACCCCCGCGTCTTTGAACACGACGACGAGCTCGCCGGGGACCGCGTTGAGTTCGCTCCGACCGGGCCGGGGCGGCCGGAGATCGGACGCCGGCGCCGCGCCGGCAGGCGACGCAGGGGGGCCGAACGCAAGGGCCACGAGAGCGACGGCGACAACCGTTTTGGCCAAGCGCCTCACACGGGCTCCTTCGGTCGCGTGCCACGGGGCGGGTCAACGCAGGTCATCAAGCAGGAAACGCGCCGTTGGACTCAGCCCGCGTTGTACTCGCGCATCGCGGCGTCGATCCCGTGCTCGAGGATGTGCATGACCGCCTGGGCGGCCGTGGGGATCATCGACTCGAACTCCTCGGAGGCCACGCCTTTGAGGGGCTGCAGCACCCAATCCGCGGCGTCCATCCTGCCGGGCGGGCGGCCTACCCCGACACGCACGCGCAGGTACGCGTCGGTGCCCAACTTCGCGTGGATCGACCTGAGGCCGTTGTGGCCGCCGTGGCCGCCGCCGCTCTTGCACGTGACGCGCCCGGGGGCCAGATCGATGTCGTCGTGGACGATGATGATGTCATCGGCGGCCACGCCGTAGGCTTCGGCGAGCTTGCTTACGGCGTTGCCCGACAGGTTCATGAACGTCTGGGGCTTTGCCAGGACCAGGTCCTCTTCGCCAAAGCGGACCGCCGAGACCTTCGCGCCCGCCTGGTCCTTCCAGTACGTGGCGCGAAGGTTCTCGCCGATCAGATCGATGACTTTGAATCCCGCGTTGTGGCGGGTGTGCTCGTACTCGGGACCCGGGTTGCCGAGCCCCACGACCAGACGCGTCATGCGGCGCGCCTCGCAAGATGTGACGTCACGTGAGAGCTACTCCTCGGTTGCTGCTTTGGAGCCGATGATCTCGGGCTCGGCGGCCTCCTCGACAGCCTCCTCCTCGATCTCGACGCGCGGCGCCTGCACCGAAGCGATGACCGCGTCGGCATCGTCGAGGTACGTGACGCCGGCGACGGGCGGCAGATCGGAGACCAGCAGAGACTGGCCGATCTCGAGGGCCTCGACGTCGACCTCGATGGCCTCGGGCAGGTCGCCCGGCTTGGCCTCGACGTTGACCTCGTGGATGTTGATGGTCAGGACGCCGCCTCCGCGGACGCCGACCGGGTCGTTGACCAGGTGGACGGCGACGGTGGCGTGGATGGACTTGTTCATCGAGACTTCCATGAAGTCCACGTGCAGGATGTTGCCTTTGACGGCCGAGTGCTGAACCTCGCGGATCATCGCGTTGATCGGCTTCTTCTCGCCCTCGATCTTGAGCTCGACGATGGTCGAACCTTCACTGTGGCCGGCCATGAACAGCTCGAAATCGTGGCGGTCGAGCGACAGCGGGCTGGCCTTGCGGCCGGGGCCGTAGAGCACGGCCGGGACTTCGTTGGCCCCGGACAGGCGACGGCTCGCTTTGCCGATGACCGTGCGTGGGGTTGCGGTGAGCTCGGTCGATGCGGTCATGAGGACGCTCCTTCTTTGGGTACGTGCAGGTCCGTTCAGTTCCTACCCTACCCGAGCCGCCGCGCTGCACCGCACACCTCTCGCCGGACGTGAACCGGCGCCGGTGTGTCGGCTAGAGCTGGAAGTCCGGATCGAACAACTCGGAAACGCTCTCGTCGTTGAAGACGTTGTCGACGGCGGCGGCCAGCAGCGGCGCCACCGACAGCACGCGGATCTTGCCGGTCTGGCGCTCCGTGGGACACGGCACCGTGTTGGTGACGACGACCTCCTCGATCGGCGCGGCCTCCATGCGCTCGAACGCCGGCGGCGAGAAGATGCCGTGGGTCGCCGTCACGTAGACCTTTGCCGCTCCGGCGTTCTTGAGCGCCTTGGCGCCCTCGGTGA
>CAZCRB010000018.1:0-19915 GCA_964500985.1 uncultured Eubacteriales bacterium | reverse complement strand
GTGTAGACGGCGTTGACGAGCATCACCTGGAACAAGGTGAGCCCGGACTGGATCAGGAACAGCGTGTTGATCGCCCAGATGAGCGACGCGGCCAAGGTGAACAGGCCGGCCGAGACCAGGTAGGCGACGATGACGTTGCGCGGCGTGTACACGCGCTCCTGTGCCCCCACCGCGCCCCTCCTCGCTGCCGCCGCGATCCCATCACCTTGGTCGTGGATTCCCGAGATCGCGGCGTCACACGCGACACGAACACCTGTTCGACACCGGCCGGCCACGCATGGTAGGCTCGACGGGCCCCACATCGAACAGGAGTTCGCCCATGGACACTGAGGTAACGCCGGCCACTCCCCCACCCGCCGACCCGCCCGTCGATGCGATCACCGGTGTCGTGCTCGGCGACCTCAACGCGCAGCAGCGGGCCGCCGCCTCTCACGGTGCCGGGCCGCTGCTCATCGTCGCCGGCGCCGGCACCGGCAAGACGGCCACGCTCGCACATCGGGTGGCCTGGCTCATCGCCGGCGGGGCCGAGCCCGGCCGCATCCTGCTGCTGACGTTCACCCGTCGCGCCGCCGCCGAGATGACGAGACGCGCCGACGGGCTCCTCCAGGAGCTGACCCGGCGCGGCGGCGCGGGCGGGAGCGGCGCTCGCGTGTGGAGCGGCACCTTCCACTCGGTGGCGGCACGCCTGCTGCGTCTCCACGCGCGCGACCTGGGCATGGAGCCCGACTTCACCATCCTGGACCGCGGTGATGCAGAAGACCTCATGCATCTGTGCCGCACCGATCTGGGACTCGGTCGCAACGGCACCCGCTTCCCGGCCAAGTCGACGTGCCTCGACATCTACTCGCGCTGCATCAACGCGCAATCGCCGCTGCGCGAGGTGCTCGCGTCCTCGTTCCCCTGGTGCAGACAGGCCGAGCACGGTCTCGCCTCGCTCTTCGCCGCCTACACCGATGCCAAGGAGTCACAACAGGTCCTGGACTACGACGACCTGCTCCTGTTCTGGCGCGGGCTGCTCGCCGACCCGGTCGCCGGCGACCGCGTTCGCGAGCGGTTCGATCACGTGCTCGTGGACGAGTACCAAGACACCAACTCGCTGCAGGCCGACATCGTCTCGCTCCTGCGCCCCGACGGGACCGGGGTGACCTGCGTGGGCGATGACGCACAGGCGGTGTACTCGTTCAGGGCCGCCACCGTACGAAACATCCTCGACTTCGAGCAGCGCTTCCCGGGTGCGCAGGTGCACACGCTCACCCGCAACTACCGCTCGAGCGCGCCGATACTGGAAGCGACCAACGCCATCATCGCCGAGGCGGCCGAGCGGCGGGACAAGGATCTCTGGACCGCTCGCGAGGGCGGTGGGCGCCCCTCCCTGGTGACCTGTCGCGACGAGGCCGAACAGACGACGTGGCTCGTCAGCAGGATCCTCGAGCACCGCGAGCAGGGCACCGCGCTCAAAGACCAGGCGGTGCTGTTCCGCGCGCAGCACCATTCGATGGCGCTTGAGATGGAACTGTCGCGCCGCAACGTCCCGTTCCGCAAGTACGGCGGGCTGCGCTTCGTCGAGATGGCGCACGTAAAGGACCTCGTGAGCTTCCTGCGTCTCGCGCAGAATCCCCGCGACGGGATGGCCGCGCTGCGCGTGCTCGGCCTCGTGCCCGGCGTCGGCCCCAAGACCGCGGCGCGACTCCAGGCGCGCCTCGCCGAGACCGGGGGCGACTTCGAGGCGTGGGTCGGCGCAGCGGTCCCCGAGCCCGCACGCGCGATGTGGCCGGACTTCGTCTCGCTGCTGCGGTCTTTGGCGGGCAGCGACGCCGACGTGCCGGCGCAGGTGCACGCCGTGCGCACGGTCTACGCGCCGCTGCTCGAGGCCCGCTACGACAACGCACCGGCGAGGCTGGCCGACCTGGAACAGATCGAGAACCTCGCCGGACGGACCGCCGACCGGGCGGGACTGCTGGCCGAGCTGGCGATCGACCCGCCCGCGTGGACGAGCGATCTGGCCGGCCCCCCGGTGCTCGACGAGGACTGGCTCGTGCTCTCGACGATGCACTCGGCCAAGGGGCTCGAGTTCGACGTCACGTACGTGATCCACGCGGCCGACGGCAACATCCCGAGCGACATGGCGACCGGCACGCCGGAGGAGATAGACGAGGAGCGGCGGCTCTTCTACGTGGCCTGCACCCGCGCGCGGCACCACCTCTACGTCACGCACCCGCTGCGCTACTACAAAGCGGGCAACCCCATGACGGATGCGTACGGCTACGCGCAGCGCACCCGGTTCGTGAGCGAGCGCGTGCTGCCGCACTTCGTGCAGGTCCTCGCCGACCCGGAGCCGCGCGAGGAGCCCGAGACCACGCTGCCCAAGGTCACGACCGTCGACATCCGCAACGGCGTGCGAGGCCTCTGGGGCACCTGACGCGCCGGGACACCCTCAGCCCAGACGGGTCGAGCAGCCGCGCGGGTGCTCGAGGATGTGGTGCGCCACGTCCTCGCAGTCGTCGGTGAAGTAGAGCAAGTCGAGGTCGGAGGGCTCGATGGTGCCCTCGGCGACCAGCGTGCGTGCGAGGAAGTCCGTCAGCTCGTGCCAGTACTCGGTCCCCACGCACACGAGCGGGAACGGGTCGATCTTGCCGGTCTGCATCAGCGTGAGCGTCTCGAACACCTCGTCCATGGTCCCGAACCCCCCGGGCATCGCGACGAACGCGCACGAGTACTTCACGAGCATGACCTTGCGCACGAAGAAGTGCTCGAACTCGACGAAGGTGTCGAGATACGGGTTGGGCTTCTGCTCCTTGGGCAGCTGGATGTTGGCGCCTATCGACAGGCCGCCGGCCTCTTTGCAGCCACGGTTGGCCGCCTCCATGACGCCGGGCCCGCCGCCGGTCATGACCGCGAAGCCGTTCTCGGCCAACCGCCGTCCGAGTTGCCGCGCGAGGTCGTAGTAGCGGCTCCCCGCCTCGAAACGCGCCGACCCGAAGACCGTGACGACCGGCCGGTCGATGTCGAGCAGCTCCATGCCGCGCAGGAACTCGAGGAACACGCGGACCGCGCTCTCGAGGTCATCGCCCCGATCGCGCCCGTGCTGCAGGAACGCGGACTCGGCACCGGACAGCTGGCGCAGGACCGAGTCGTCCGGCAGAAGGGTGCGCCGATCGGACGACGAACCCGGCGAGGTGTCTTCTACCATTTGGCGTACTCCTCACCGTGCTCGCGGAACTCCTTGAGCGGCTTGCCCACCATGTCGCGCATGTCGAGGATCTTGCACGCCATCTCGAGCGTGCTCACCCACTGGAACGCCTCCTCGAGTACCGTTCCGATGGCGAAGGGGCCGTGCCCGCGCAGGCAGACCACCTTGTAGTCGCGCAGCGCCGCAGACACGGTCTCGGCGACGTCAGACGATCCGGCGGTCTGCGCGAGCGCGTAGACCGGGACCTTGTGCAGCAGATAGCTGGCCTCGGACTCGATGGGGACGATCTCGTCGTCGATCATCGAGCGCAAGATGGTGTGGGGCGAGTGCGTGTGCACGATGGCCAGGCCGTTGGTCTTGGCGTAGATCGCGCGGTGCACCACGATCTCGGTCGACGCGAGAGCGACCTCGGAATCGTCGTGCTCGAGCGAGGTCTCGATGATGTCTTCCGGCGTGAGCCGTCCGAGCATCGAGCCGCGGCGCGTGATGAGGATCCGATCACCCACACGCACGCTCATGTTGCCGCCGTGGCTCGAGATGAGCCCCGCCAGATAGATGTCGCGGCCTATGTCCCTGAACTGCTCGTACATCTGCTGCCTCCTGTGCGCGCTGCGCGGCGGCGTCGGTGTGGGCGACGCGGGCTATCCCCGGGCCTGGTCGGACAGCCCCAGTCGGTCGAGCTTCTCCGGACGCGGAACGCCATCCTCGGTCCAGCCCCTGAAGCGGTAGTACTCGGCGAGCATGGGCGCGAGATCGACAACCGCCCCCTGGGCGTTGGGCTCCTCGAGCAGCCGCGTGGGTAGACGGTCGTCGGCCGCGGTGAACCCTTCGCGCAGGTTGTAGAGGCGCTCGAGGTTCCAGATGCGCTCGCCGGCGAGCAGGAGGTCCTGGCCGCCGATGTCGAACCCGGTGACGGCCGAGTACAGGCGCGCGTAGTGCTCCTCGGAGAGCGCGAAGCTGGAGAACTTGCACAGCGAGAGCGAGTCGAGCGCCGCCCCGAGGTGCTGGGCCACGATGAGCAGCCCCGCCTTGCCGCCGGTCGCCTCACGAGACACGAGCTTGGGGGTGCCGAGCACCTCGAACCCGAGCATGTTGCCGCGCAGGTGGCAGCCGCCGCGGTTGCTCGTGGCGTACCCGAGGCCCTGCCCCTGCATCCCCCGCGGGTCGTACGCCGGAAGCTCGAGCCCCTTGACCTGCATCGCCGCCTCGGGCCGCCCGTAAGCCTCACACAGTGCACGCGAGCCCTGTGCCGCAAGATCGCCGAACTCGCCCTCGCGCGCCGCGAGCGCCCGGATCGCCCGCGCGCTGGCGGCGGCGTCGCCACGCCGCGGCGCGACGGCCGGGTCGAGCACGCCGGCTTCGCCGAGCTCGATCGCGGCGGCGACGGTGCCGCCGGCGGAGATGGTGTCGAGCCCCAGCTCGTTGCACAGGTAGTTCAAGTCGATGACGTCTTCGAGCGAGTCGATGCCGAGATTCGCGCCGAGCGCCCAGACCGTCTCGTACTCCGGGCCGTGCCCCTCACCGCTGGCGGTCTTGGTCTGCCTGCCGCAGACGATCGGGCAGCCCCAGCAGCCCGAACGCTTGACGAGGAACTCGTCGGCGAGCCGCTCGCCGGACAGCGCCGCGACGTAGTCACCACCCGGCTCGCGGTAGTTCACCGCAGGCATCAGCCCGCGCTTGCCCAGCACGCTGACGAGCATCGCGGTGCCGAAGCGCGGGAGCGCGGTGCTCGTGACCGGGTTGGCGGAGAGGGTCTTCTTCACCTCGTAGAGGAAGAACTCGAGGTCGTCGGGGCGCGCCACGCTCGGCCGGCCCGAGCCGGTGACGACGATCCCTTTGAGACGCTTGCTGCCCATCACGGCGCCCATGCCGCCGCGACCGAGCGCGCGCTTGGCGTCGACCATGATCGTCGAGAGCAAGACCTCGCGCTCGCCTGCCGCGGAGATGACCGCGGCGCTTGCGCCGCTGCGGCCCTCGAGCAGGGCGGCGGTGGCCGCGGAGATGTCGGCACCCGCCAGGGCGCGCGCGTCGGTGAAGCGGACGCCGTCCGCGTCAACTTCGAGGGTCGTGAGCTCATCGGACGCGCCGGTCACGACGAGCACGTCGTATCCCGCGCCCTTGAGGCGCGCGCCGAACGCGCCGCCGCAGTTCGTGTCGAGGACGGTCCCCGTCAGCGGGGAGCGCCCGGTCAGCGAGAACCGGCCGCTCGTGGGCGCCTGGGTGCCGGTGAGCGGCCCGGTCGCGAACACCAGCGGGGCCTCAGGCGCGAGCGGGTCGGTGCCCGCGGGCACCAGGTCCCACAGCAGCCGCGCACCGATGCCCCTGCCTCCGATGTAGGCGCGGGCCATCTCCTCGTCGAGCGGCTCGACGCGCCACGACTTCTCGGTGAGGTCGACGAACAGAACGCGGCCGGTGTAGCCGTGCCAATCGGTCATACCGTGAGGTCCTTTCGGGATCAGCGCGCCAGCGTGACGGCGAGGTCGTAGATGTCGGGCCTGAGAGTGTGCACGCACGCGTAAGCGACCGGCAGCGGGTACGTGACCGTGTCGGCCTGCCGCAGCCCGACCGCGACCCCGCTCTCGCCCGCCAGCAGCGCGCGAACGGCGTGGGCGCCCATGCGGCTCGCGAGTATCCGGTCGAACGCGGAAGGCGAACCCCCGCGCTGCACGTGTCCGAGGACGACCGCGCGCACGTCGTGCCCGCACATCCTGCCCACGTCTTCCGCGACTCCGAACGCGTGACCCGCGCCCTCGGCGAGAACGATGATCGAGTGCTTCTTGCCGCGGGCGACGCCGGCTTTGACCGTGCTGCAGACGGACTCGAGCGACCATTCGACCTCGGGAACCAAGATGCAGTCGGCCCCGCAGGCGAGCCCGGCATACGTCGTCAGGATGCCGCACGCCCTGCCCATGACCTCGATGACGAAGGTCCGCTCGTGGCTCGATGCGGTGTCGCGCACCTTGCTGACCGCGTCGCAGATCGTGTTGAGCGCGGTATCGAAGCCGATGGAGGTGTCGGTGCCGCTCACGTCGTTGTCGATGGTCCCCGGGATGCCCACCGAGGGGATACCCTGCTCCGACAGGGCGAGCGCCCCGCGATACGAGCCGTCGCCTCCGATCACCACGACGCCCGTGATCGCCTGTTCGCGCAGGAACTCCGCCGCCTCGGCGGTCCCCTCCGGCGTGGCGAACCGCTCGGAACGAGACGTCCCGATGAACGTCCCGCCGCGGTCGAGGATGCCGCCGACGTCGCTGGTGGCCAGCGGGCGCAGGTCGCGCCGCATGAGGCCCTCGAAGCCGTGCCAGACGCCGAACGCATCGCCGCCCTCGGCGATCGTCGTGCGGACGACCGCCCGGATGGCGGCGTTCATGCCCGGGGCGTCTCCGCCACTGGTCAGAACCGCGATGCGCGGACGCGTCTCAGGCATGTGACGCCTACCCCTCGTCGATCGTGCACCACTCGCCGATGGCGCGCAGCTTGGTGTAGCGACGCTCCACCAACTCTGAGGGGTCGATACCCGAAAGCTCGTCGAGTGCCCTGCAGACCGCCTCCTCGACCGCCGCGAAGGTGGCCGCGGGGTCACGGTGGGCGCCACCGAACGGCTCGCCCACGATCTCGTCGACCACACCGAACCCGACCAGGTCCTCAGCGGTCATCTTCAGGCAGCTCGCGGCCGACTTGGCCTGAGCGGAGTCACGGTACAGGATCGAGGCGCACGCCTCGGGGCTGATGACGGAGTAGTACGCGTTCTCGAGCATGATCAGCCGGTCGCCAAAACCGATGGCGAGCGCCCCACCGCTGCCTCCCTCGCCGATGCCGACCGCGACGACCGGGACGCGGACGTCGGAGAGCTCGGCGAGCGACTCGGCGATCGCCCAGCCCTGGCCCCGCTCCTCGGCGTCCATGCCGGGGTGTGCGCCGGCCGTGTCAAGGAAGCTCACGATGGGCAGCCCGAACTTGTCGGCGAGCTTCATGACGCGGATCGCCTTGCGAAAGCCCTCGGGGTGCGGTGAACCGAAGTTGCGGCGGATGTTCTCCTTGGTGCTGGTCCCCTTGCGGTGACCGAGCACGGCCACGCGGCGCCCGCGGATGGTCCCCAGGCCCGCGAACATCGCCTCGTCGTCGGCGAACTGCCGATCGCCATGCAACTCCATGACGTCGTCGAACAACGCCTCGACGTAGTGCTGGGTCTTGGGCCGCTCGGGGTGACGCGCGATCTGAACGCGGTCCCACGGCTCGAGGCTCGCGTAGGTCTCGATGCGCAGCTGCTCGATGCCGGCTGCAAGCTCCTCGATCTCGGCGGCGAGCTCGGGATTGCCGGAGACGTCCATCCGGCGCAGTTCGGCGATCTTCTCCTCGAGCTCGAACAACGGACGCTCGAAGTCCATCACGTGACGGCGTGCCATGTTAGAACGCACCCCCTTCACGCGCGGCGACGGACGGCTCGGCAGCGGTGCCGCCGGCCGTCAGGTAGCCGAGAACGAGCGAGACGGCCTCGCGCAGCTCGCCCCGCGGCACGACCTCGTCGACCATGCCGTGTTCGAGCTGGAACTCCGCGGACTGGAACCCCTTGGGGAGCTTCTGCCGGATGGTCTGCTCGATGACACGCGGGCCGGTGAAGCCGATCGCCGCGCCGGGCTCGGCCAGGATCACGTCGGCGAGCACGGGAAACGACGCCGTCACGCCGCCGTAGGTGGGGTTGGTGAGCACCGAGACGTACGGAAGCCGCGCGTCGGCGTGGCGCCGTGCGGCCGCGCTCGTCTTTGCCATCTGCATCAGGGAGAGCATGCCCTCCTGCATGCGCGCGCCGCCCGAGGCGACGACGAGCACGATGGGCAGCCGCTCGGCCGTGGCGAGCTCGAAAGCGCGCGAGACCTTCTCGCCGACGACCGAGCCCATGGACGCGCCGATGAACCGGAAGTCCATGGCGCCGAGCACGACCGGAACCCCGTCGATCGTCGCACGCCCCGTCACGACCGCCTCAGGCAGGCCAGACTTGGCGCGGCCGCCCTCGAGCGAGGTGAGGTACGACTTCACGGCGACGAACTCGAGCGGGTCGCAGGAGATCAGGTCGGCGTGGGTCTCGAGAAACGAGCCCTCGTCGGCGAGCATCTCGATGCGCTCGGGGGCCGTCAGGTCGAAGTGATGGCCGCAGTAGCGGCACACCTTGCCATTGGCGAGGAGCTCACCCTCGTAGAGGGTCTTCTTGCACTCCTCGCACTTGATCCAGACGCCGTCGGGCACATCGCCCGAGGCCACGAGTGGCTCGTCTGCCATGCGCGTGTAACGGCGTTGCTCTCGGGCGCTGAACCAGTCAGATATCGACATGGAGGTCTCGTACCGATCCTCTCGTGCGGCGATGCGCTTACTCTACCCTGACAAGCGGCTCGCGGCACCGCCAGGACCGGGGTCCGGACGGTGCCGCGGATACGTGCGTGCGGTGAGGGCCTCGCCTAGAGCGAGTAGTCCTCGGTGCCCTCGAAGATGCGCAGCGCGCGGTCGACGTCGGCGTCATCGAGCGTGATGGCGCTGATGGCCTTGGTCAGGCGAACCGCTTCGCCGAGGTCGCGCTGGTGGATATTGCGGCCGGTCGCGTTGCCTACTGCGCCACCGATGTGGATCTGCTCCCACAGCTGCGTCAGGAACGTCTGCGCGTCGACGGTCGAACCGCCGGCGCACACGAGGCCGGTGCGGCCGGACGCCATCGCCGCTTCCTTGAGCTTCTCGGCCGAGGAACCGGCGTCGTCACCCTTGGGCGGGTTGACCTTCACGAAGTCGGCGCCGAGGCACAGCGCGGTACCGGCAGCGCCGGCGATGAGGTGTGCGTCCTTCTCGTTGCCCACGGCCTTGCCGCGCGGATACATCCACAGGACCACGATCAGGCCGGCGGCGTGCGCGTCGGCGATGAGCTGGCCCGCCTCGGTCATCATCTGGGACTCGTACTCCGAGCCGATGTAGATCGTGTAGCCGATGCCGACCACGTTGACGCCGTTGTCGACCAGGTCGTACACGGTCGAGATGTCGTAGAGCTGCGGCGAGTACGGATCGTCCTGGCTCGTGGAGACGAGGTGCGTCTTCGAGTTCATCTTCACGAGGTAGTTGATCTCGGGGAACTCCGGCGCGTAGGCCGCCACGAGGCCGCGCTGGCCGGCGAGCACGCCGCACACGCCCTGCGAACCGATCTTGAACAGGTGCAGCGGGTCGGCGTCGTCGGGCGCGATGCCCTCGCCGAAGAAGTCGTCGTTGAGGTGCTCGATCTTCTGGTCGCACGCGAACAGCATCAGGCGGCCGGTGTTCTGGGTGGCCTTCAGGTAGTTATCGATGTAGGTCTCACGCATGGCGGCCGGTACGTCGGCCGGCACGAGAACCTGGTCACGGGTGATCTTCGGCATTGCTGCTACCCCCTCCTTAGGGACGTCGTCGATACTGACGGCGCGGTAGCGGGCACCGTTGCCCGCCCCCGTTCGAGCCGACCATCAGGGTACCCGAGGCGGACGACAACCGCCAGAAGAGAAGCCGCGAACGGCGCGCTAGAGTGCCTTGCGCATCGTGCGGTGCGGGATGCCGGTCAGTTCGCTGCGGAACAGCTCAGAGGTGTACTCGTACCCGAGGCGCTCGTAGAACGGGAACGCGGACTCCCGCGCGTGCAGCCAGACCTCGGTCGCGCCCTCGAGGGCCGCGGCCCGCTCCAGCGCGCAGACCAGCGCGCGACCCACCCCGGTGCCGTGCACGGCGGGCTCGACGGCGACCTGTCGCAGCTGGCGCCGCCCGTCGCCCGCATCGGGCAGCAGGCGCGCCGCCCCGAGCAGCCGGCCCCCCGGGGAGTGCGCGAGCGCCAACCGGGCCGCGGGCTCGGGCCCGTACCACGCCACGTCTGGTGCCACCCCGAAGTCGCGGTACAGGACCGCGTAGAGCAGCGCCAGGACCTGCGGGGACGCTCCCGCGCCCTCGGGCACCACCTCAACGACGACATCTGCCACGCTCGCTCCCGTCTCCTCGGCGCCGATCATAGCGCAGCGCGGGCGACGGTCTCAGACGGCGCGAGCCTCCCGGGCGAGCGCGAGCTCCATCCGCTTGTGGGGCAGGTGCGTGCTCTCGGTGTGGAAGATCGGCCCGACCTCGAGAAAGCCGCGCGAACGGTACAGCCCGAGCGCCGTGAACCGGGCGTTGAGGAACACCCGCTGAGCGCCCATGCTGCGCGCGCGACCGAGCAAGGCGTCGAGCATCTCGGTCCCGATGCCACGGCCGCGATATGCCTGATCGACCGCGAGGTGCCGGATCTGCGCCTCCTCGCCGCGCACCTCGACCCGGCCGTAGCCGGCGAGATACCCGCGGCAGAAGACGACGAGATGCGATGCCGCGGGGTTGGCGTCGTCGAAGTCCACCGGCGAGAGGTCCACCCCGTAGGGCTCGTAGAGAACGCGCTGCCGCAGCGCCCGGACCTCAGGGAACACGACGTCGGTCGCCGAAACGAATCTCAGTACGCAGTCGTTGGTCACTTCGCAGCCTCCTTCTCGAGCGTGGCTGAAAGTGTAGGACCGGGCGCGGGCGCGCGGGTGCTGCTCACCGCGCCCTGATGCCGCTCGGCGAGTCACTCGCCCGACGGCGAGCGGCGGAGGTTAGCCGCGGTACCGGTTCGTGATCGGCATGCGCCGGTCCTTGCCGAACGCCTTGGGCGTGATCTTGATGCCCGGCGCCCCCTGGCGGCGCTTGTACTCGGCGAGATCGGTGAGACGCACGACCTTGTCGACGAGCTCGGCGGGGAAGCCCATGGCGACGATGTCGTCGCGGCTGTCGTCCTTCTCCACGTAGTGGGTCAGGATCGCGTCGAGCACCGGGTAGGGCGGCAGCGAGTCCTGGTCGACCTGGTCGGGTCGCAGCTCGGCGCTCGGGGCCTTGGTGATCGACGACTCGGGGATGACCGGGCCGCCCGGCTGCGCGTTGCGCCAGCGGGCCAGCTCGTAGACACGGGTCTTGAACACGTCTTTGAGCGGCGAGAAGCCGCCGACCATGTCGCCGTACAGAGTCGAGTAGCCCACCGAGAGCTCGCTCTTGTTGCCTGTCGCCAGCGCGAGCCAGCCGAACTTGTTGGACAGCGCCATGAGCAGCGTGCCGCGCACGCGGGCCTGCAGGTTCTCCTCGGTCACGTCGGGCTCATATCCCTGAAACGATGGCGCCAGCACCGCGAGGTACGCCGAGAACGGCTCCTCGACGGGGATCTCGCGTGTCTCGATGCCGAGCGCGAACCCGAGCTCGAGCGCGTCGGTGACGCTGCCCGGCGACGAGTAGCGGCTCGGCATCAGCACGCCGTGCACGTGTGCGGCGCCGAGCGCGTCGACGGCGAGCGCCGCGGTCAACGCCGAGTCGATCCCGCCGGACAGGCCGAGCACGACGTCCGTGAACCCGTTCTTGCGCACGTAGTCGCGCAGCCCGGTCGTCAGCGCGCGATAGACCTCCTCGGGGCCCTCCAGGGGCGCGGCGAGGTCACCCGAGGCGCCGAGCTTCGCGCCCGGCGTGAAGTCGACGACGACCAGGTCCTCCTCGAACGCCTTGCCGCGCGCCACGACCTCGCCGTCCGGGGAGATGACGACACTGCGTCCGTCAAAGACGAGCTCGTCTTGTCCGCCAACGAGGTTGACGTAGGCGAGCCACACGCCGTTGTCGCGCGCACGGTCGCGCAGCATGTCCTCGCGCTCGCGCCCCTTGCCGGCGTGATACGGCGACGCGCTGATGTTGAAGAGCACGCTCGCGCCCTCGGCGACCTCGGCGGCCGCCGGCTCGGGCACCCAGATGTCCTCGCAGATGGTGGTGCCGAACAGGGTACCGCCCAGCTCGGTAAGCCCGGGGAGCTCGCCGGCGCTGAAGTAGCGGCGCTCGTCGAACACACCGTAGTTGGGCAGCTTCTGCTTGTGATAGATCTGCAGCACGCGCCCGTTTCCGCACATCGCGGCGGCGTTGTAGAGGTCCTCACCGATCCGGTCCACGAACCCGACGAGCGCCATGTGGCCGCACACCGCGGCGATCTGCTCGAGCGCATCGAGGTTGTCCTCGATGAAGTGCTCCTTGTGCAGCAGGTCCTCGGGCGGATAGCCGGTGATCGCGAGCTCGGGCAGCAGCGTGAAGCCCGCCCCCTGTGCCTGCGCGTCGGTGACGGCCTCGATGATGCGCCGCGTGTTGCCGGCGATGTCTCCCACCGTCGTATCTATCTGAGCGAGCGCAACGCGCATGTGACGGCTCCTCCGGTTCGCTGCCCCGCGGGCTCCTGCCCCTCCGAGAATACCCGAGGCCGACGCGGCTGTCCCCGGCCACCACCGCTCACCTGCGACGTTGCCGGAAGTGGCATGCACCTTGCGTTTGTGCCGTTCGGTCCGGCTTTGGGGCGCGAGTTACTGCCCGGGAAGCGGACGCCGCGCGGCACCGACCGGAACAGGCTCCGGCACGGCCCGCGTGTGCACCGGCACCAAAGGAAGGACAACGGTTTGTTCAGCAGCAAAGCGGCGGCACCTGCCGCCAACCGCGCGTTCTCTCGCGCGGCGACGGTCGCACTTCTCGCATCGGCCGTCCTCCTCTCCGGCGTCGCCAATGCCGGCGCCATCACCCGCTCGGAGTCTCTGAACCGAGCCCACTCGTGGGTCAAGGCCAAGGTCCCTTACAGCCAGTCGCGGTACCACAAGGGCTACCGACAGGACTGCTCGGGCTTCGTGTCGATGGCCTGGAAGCTCAAGACCTCGGTCACCACGCGCAGCATCGGCTCCAAGGCGAAGCGGATCTCCAAGAACCAGCTCCTGCCGGGCGACGCGGTGCTGACCCCCGGTCACGTCGTGCTCTTCGCCGGCTGGAAGAACAAGAAGGCCGGCACCTTCTACGCGTACGAGGAGCCCAGCTCCGGGAAGCGCGCGCGCAAGACGGTCAAGACCTTCTCGCACCGCTCCAAGGCCCTGCGCTACAAGAAGATGAAGGCCGACCCGCCCAAGGCGGCTCCGGCACCCGCACCCGCCCCTGCTCCCGCACCGGTCCTGCAGACGCCCGACCAGGTGTCGTCGCGTACGGTCGGTGAGATAGAGGCGATGCGCCTCGCCGCGCTGCTGACGGACGTCGATCCCGCAGCCAGGCCGGCAGCGCTGGGCGCCACCGTCGACGGCGGCTTCACGGCCGGTGTGGCCCCGCTCAGCTGAGCCACCCCCTAAAGCGATTCCAAGCGGTCCGCATCGCCGAACGTCAGGCGGTGCGGACCGCTTCTGCAAGCTCCTCGACGAACGCGCGCACGTCGGCCGCGCTGCGCTGGCGCCTGACGATGGCCGAGCCCACGACGACGCCGTCGGCGACGGCCGCCACGAGCGCGGCCTGCTGCGGCGTCGAGACCCCGAACCCGACGGCGACGGGCAGGGTCGTTGCGGCCTTCACCCGGGCGACGAGCTCGGCGAGCTCCACGGGCAGCTCGGTGCGCTCACCGGTGACCCCGGTGGTCGAGACGCAGTAGACGAATCCCTGCGACGCCTCACCGACCTTGGCGAGTCGCGCCGGCGTCGAGGTCGGCGCCGCGAGGAACACGGTGTCGAGACCGGTCGCCACGCTCAGCCACGGCCGCGCCATGTCCGGCGGCATGTCCGGCACGATCACGCCGGAAACACCCGCCTCACGCATCGCCGCCGCGGCCGCAGGCAGCCCGAAACGCATGAGCGGGTTCAGATACGTCATCAGCGCCACGGGGGGCGCGGCAAGCCCCCGCTCGGCGCGATCGGCGAGGAACTCGGCGGCCAGCTCGACCGTCTGTGCCAGTCCGAACCCGCCCTCGTTGGCGGCGCGGGCCTCCTCGGCTGCGTCGCGGATCACCGGCCCGTCGGCCAGGGGGTCCGCGTACGGTACGCCGAGCTCGATCAGGTCGGCCCCGCCGTCGGCGAGCGCGTGCAGCGCCGCAAGCGAGCCGGCCCGCGTCGGATACCCGGCCATCGCGTAGCAGACCAGCGCCGGATGCCCGTGTGCGAACGCGCCTTGGAGTCCCTGGCTAGTCGACGGCAAGGCCGGCCTCCCGCACGATGTCGATGTCCTTATCGCCTCGGCCCGAGAGCGTCACCACGACGGTCGCGGCCGGTCCGAGCTCGGCGGCCAAGCGCGGCAGCAGCGCGAGCGCGTGGCTCGACTCGATCGCGGGGATGATGCCCTCGGTGCGTGTGAGCAGCACGAACGCCTCGAGCGCCTGCGCATCGGTGACCGCCTCGTAGCGCACGAGCCCCTCGTCTTTGAGGTAGGCGTGCTCCGGTCCGACCCCCGGATAGTCCAGGCCGGCGGAGATCGAGTACGCCTCGAGCGGGTTGCCCGCGTCGTCTTGGAGCAGGTAGCTGTAGAAGCCGTGCATGACCCCCGGCGAGCCGAGCGTGAGCGACGCTCCGGTCTCGGGTGTGTCGATCCCCTTGCCGGCCGCCTCTGCGCCCACCAGCTGCGTGTCGCCAAAGACGTCTTGGGCGAGCACGAAGGGGTAGAACGTCCCGATCGCGTTGGAGCCGCCGCCCACGCACGCGCAGACGGCGTCGACCTTGCCGATGCCCTTCTCCAGAAGCTGGCTGATCGTCTCGGTGCCGATCACGCTCTGGAAGTCGCGCACCATCAGCGGGTACGGGTGCGGCCCGACGGCGCTGCCGAGCACGTAGAAGGTGTCCTCGACGCGCTCGACCCAGTGACGCAGTGCGGCGGTGACCGCATCGGCCAGCGTGCCCGCGCCCTCGGCCACCGGGATCACCTCGGCGCCCAGCAGCCGCATCTTGTAGACGTTGAGCGCCTGGCGCCGGATGTCCTCGACGCCCATGAAGACCGAGCATTCGAGCCCCATGAGTGCCGCGGTCGTGGCCGTGGCGACGCCGTGCTGGCCCGCCCCCGTCTCGGCGATGATGCGCTTCTTGCCCATGCGCTTGGCGAGCAGGCACTGGCCGAGCGTGTTGTTGATCTTGTGGGCGCCGGTGTGGCACAGGTCCTCGCGCTTGAGAAGCACGGTCCCGAGCCCCACGGCTTCGGCGAGCCGGTGCGCGGCATACAGCGGCGTGGGACGCCCGACGTAGTCGCGATACAGGTCGGCGAGGTCCTCTCGGAAGACGGGGTCGGCGGTGGCCTCCTCGAACGCGCAGGTCAGCTCGAGCAGGGCCGGCATGACCGTCTCGGGGACGAACCGTCCGCCGTAGGGGCCGAAGAAGCCCGACTCGTCGGGACCGGCATAGACCTCGTCGGCGCGCGGGAACATGGTGCTCATCGCGATTCCTCCACGGTTGTCGGTGACTGATGCGCGGCATCGGCGGCGCGCACGGCAGCGCAGAACGCCTCGATGAGCGCGTGATCCTTGATGCCCGGGGCGGACTCAACCCCGGAAGAGACATCGACGGCGAACGGGCGCATGGCCGCGATCGCCTCCCCCACGTTGCCCGGCGTCAGGCCGCCGGCGACACAGACGGGAGCCCACCCGGAGACCACACCTACGCGTTGCCAGGAGAAGGTTTGCGAGGTGCCGCCCCTGAGTTGCGAGTCGTACGTGTCGAGCAGCAGGGCGGTGGCGTGGCCCCGGAAGGGCTCCGCCTGAGAGAAACCGAAATCCGTGCCAACGGCGATGACTTTGATGCATGGAATGCTAATCGCATCGCATAGCTCGGGTGACTCGTCGCCGCTCAGCTGCACGGCCGTCAAGCCCGCCGCGCATATCGCCTCCTCGACGAACGCGAGCTCAGGGTCGACGAACACCCCGATACGGGCGACGGGCGGCGGGACCGCGGCTGCGATCCCGGCCGCCTGCTCCAGTGTCACGCGGCGCTTGGACTCGGCGAAGATCAGCCCGACGGCGTCGGCGCCCGCCGCCACGGCGGCCTCGGCGTCCTGTGCGCGGGTGATCCCGCATATCTTGATGCGCGTGCGTGTCACGAGTTCCCCTTCACCTACAGGTCGTCTCCGCACAGCGTCGCGCCGGCGGCGAAGTCGAAGTCCTGCAGCTCGCCGGCGTTGTAGGCGGCGTAGGCGGCGAGATCGAAGTGTCCGTGGCCCGACAGGTTGAACAGGATGACCTTGTCCTCGCCGGCCGCCTGCGCCGCGAGTGCCTCGTCGATCGCGGCGCGGATCGCGTGGCTCGACTCGGGCGCCGGCAGAATGCCCTCGGCGCGTGCGAACTTCACCGCGGCCTCGAAGCACTTGGTCTGGTCGACCGCGACGGCCTCGGCCTCACCCTCGTAGACGAGCTGCGAGACGAGCGGGCTGTCGCCGTGGTAGCGAAGACCGCCGGCATGGATGCCGGCCGGCACGAAGTCGTGGCCGAGGGTGTACATGAGCATCTGCGGCGTCATGCCGGCCTCGTCACCGAGGTCGTAGCGGTACTCACCGGCGGTCAGCGTCGGGCACGCCTTGGGCTCGACCGCGACGATGCGCGCGTTGCTCTTGCCCTCGAGCTTGCGGTGGTAGTACGGGAACGCGAGGCCGGCGAAGTTCGAGCCGCCGCCGACGCACGCGATGACCACGTCGGGCTCGTCCTCGGCGAGCGCCATCTGCTCGATGGCCTCGAGCCCGATGATCGTCTGGTGCAGGCAGACGTGGTTGAGCACCGAGCCGAGCGCGTAGTGCGTGTCGTCGTTCTTCATCGCGACCTCGACCGCCTCGGAGATCGCGATTCCGAGAGACCCCGTGGAGTTCGGGTCCATCGCGAGCACGTGGCGGCCCGCCTCGGTGAGGTTGCTCGGCGACTTGTGCACGGTGCCGCCGTACGTCTCCATCAGGATGCGGCGGTAGGGCTTCTGGTCGTAGCTGACGCCGACCATGAAGACCTCGACGTCGATGCCGTAGAGCGCACCGGCGATCGAGAGCGCGCTGCCCCACTGGCCGGCGCCCGTCTCGGTCGAGATCTTGGTGATGCCCTCCTGCTTGTTGTAGTACGCCTGCGGGATGGCGGTGTTGGGCTTGTGCGAGCCGGCAGGGCTCACGCCCTCGTACTTGTAGTAGATGCGGATACCCTCGGGCAGACCCAGATCGCGCTCGAGCTGGCGCGCGCGCAGCAGCGGCGCGGGGCGGTACTCCTTGTAGACGTCGATGACGGCGCCGGGGATGTCGATCCAGCGATCCGCGCTCATCTCCTGCTTGAGGCACTCCATCGGGAAGAGCTTGGCCATGACCTCACCGATCTGGTCCGGGCCGAGCTCGGTGCCGTCAGGCGTGACCACGCGCGGCGGGGCCGGCGGGTTCTTCAGGTCCGGGGCGACGTTGTACCAGGCCTCCGGGATCCTCGTCTCGTCGAGTCCGAACCGTGTCTTGTTCGATGCCATCGTCTAGCTCCTCTCCTGCGTGCTGTCGTCTTCCGTCCGACCCAGTGGGCGCGCGGTACCTTGCCTATACGGTCACGAGCGTCGTTGCACGCCCGTCAACTCCTCCAACACGTCTTCCGGGAAGTCGGCGCGCATGAGCGCCTCGCCCACGAGCACCGCGTCGGCGCCCGCCGCGGCCGCGCGCTCGACGTCGGCGCGTCGACGCACGCCGCTCTCGGCCACAACCACGGCACCGGCGGCCTTGGCGGCCGCGATGACCGAGCCGACCTTCTCGGGGGTCACTTCGAGGGTCTTGAGGTTGCGGCTGTTGACGCCGATGAGCGGCGCCTTGGCCGCGAGCGCGATATCGAGTTCCGGCAGGTCGTGGACCTCGACGAGCGCGGTCAGGCCCAGCGTGGTCGCAAGGTCGAGGAACTCGGAGACCTGGTGGCCCAGCACGCTGACCATCAGCAGCACCGCGTCGGCGCCGTGCCCGCGCGCCGCGAAGAGCTGGACCGGGTCGACGACGAAGTCCTTGGCGATCACCGGGATGTCGACGGCGTCGGCGACGTCGGACAAGTCCGCGAACGAGCCGCCAAAGAACCGCGGCTCGGTCAAGACGCTGACGCACGCGGCACCGCCGTCCTGGTAGTGCAGCGCCTGTTTCGACGCCTCGCACGCCGGAGCGATCTCGCCGGCGCTCGGCGACGCCTTCTTGACCTCGGCGATCACCGCGACGTCCATGCGGTCGCGCACGGCAGCCAGAAAGTCGCGCGGTGGCCGCGCGGCGCACGCGAGCCGTTCGCGGTCCGCCGGCCGCAGGTCGCCAAAGGCCACCGCCAGCGCGTCGCGGCGCGCCCCGATCACCGTGTCGAGGAAGTCGCTCACGACACACCCCCCGCATCCGCCGCTTCGCGTGCCGCGCGTCCGAGCCGCCCGCTCACGGCGACGAGCCGGTCGAGCGCCTCGGTGGCCCGTCCCGAGTCGATGCTCTCGCGGGCCAGCGCGACGCCCGCGGCCAGGTCATCCGCCTTGCCGGCCGCCACGAGCGCGGCGGCGGCGTTCATCAGCACGACGTCGCGACGCGGTCCGGACTCGCCGCCCAGGACCGCGCGCACGATCGCCGCGTTGGCCTGCCCGTCCCCGCCCGCCAGATCGGCGAGCGAGCCGCGTGCGATGCCGACGAGCTCGGGGGTGACCTCGCTGACCACGACGGTCCCGCGCGCCGCGTCGAAGTCCGCGACGGTGCTCGGCCCGCTGGCCGAGACCTCGTCCATGCCGGGATGGCCGTGCACGACGAGCACGCGCTCGGCGCCGAGCCGCCCGGCGACCTCGGCCATCACCGGCGCAAGGCGCGCATCGTAGACGCCGAGCAGCTGGCGCGTGGCGCCGGCCGGGTTGGTGAGGGGCCCGAGGATGTTGAAGACGGTCCGGATGCCGATCTCGCGTCGCGGTCCGGCGGCGTGACGCATGCTCGCGTGCAGCGCCTGCGCGAACAGGAACCCGACGCCCGCCTCGTCCACGCACCGCGCCATGTCGCCCGCGCCGAGCGTGATGTCGATGCCGAGCGCCTCGAGCACGTCGGCCGATCCCGCCGCCGAGGAGACGGCGCGGTTGCCGTGCTTGGCGACCGGCACGCCGGCGCCCGCGACCACAAAGGCGGTGGTCGTCGAGATGTTGAAGGTGTGCAGGCCGTCGCCGCCGGTGCCGCACGTGTCGATGTAGCCCGCGACGGTCGGCCGCACGGGCGTGGCACGCTCGCGCATCGCCCGGGCGAAGCCGACGATCTCGTCGACCGTCTCGCCCTTCATGCGCATGCCGGTGACGAGCGCGCTGATCTGCGCCGGTGTCGCTTCGCCGTCCATGATCTGGCCCATGACGCGATACGAGGCGGTCTCGGTCAGCGAGTCACCCGCCGCGACGCGCGCGATGGCCTGCGAGACGGTCTCGACGTCGGCGAACTCCCCGGCCGCCCGCGACGTGCCCGCCGACGCGGAGACGACGTGGGCCGCATCGGCGCGCGGCAGCGGGACCTCGCCGGCGATGTCGAGGAAGTTGGCGAGTACCTTGGCGCCCTCGGGCGTCAAGACGCTTTCCGGGTGGAACTGGACACCAAAGATCGGCAGCTCACGGTGGGTGACGCCCATGATCACGCCGTCAGGCGTGCGGGCGGTCACGGTCAGGACATCGGGGACGGACTCGGTGTCGACGCACAGCGAGTGATACCGCGTCGCGGTGAACGGGCTCGGCACCCCCGCGAACACGCCGGAGCCATCGTGCGTGACCTCGTCGGTCTTGCCGTGGACCGGCCGCGGGGCGCGGCACACCTCGGCGCCGTAGACCTGCGCGATGCACTGATGGCCGAGGCACACGCCGAGCACCGGAACGCCGGCCGCGGCGGCCGCGCGGATCACGTCGCGCGACACCCCGGCGTCCTCGGGCGTCCCGGGGCCGGGCGAGA
>CAZCRB010000017.1:2806-21737 GCA_964500985.1 uncultured Eubacteriales bacterium | reverse complement strand
GTCGACATCGCCGACATCGCCGCCGGACAAGAGGCGCTCGTCACCTTCGACGCCGTGTCGGGCCTCGAAGTCACCGGCACGGTGTCGTGGATCTCGCCCAACGCCGTGACCACGGGCAACGTGCGCACCTACGACGTCGAGCTGCGGCTCGGCGAGCAGAACGACCGCCTGAGGCCCGGCATGACCGCGACGGCCGACATCGTCACGCTGACCATCACCGATACCCTGCTCGTCCCCAAGACCGCGGTGCGTGTCGACGGCACCACCAAGTTCGTGACCGTGGTCAAGCCGGACGGCTCGCAGGAGAAGCGCACGGTCACCACGGGCCGCTCGGACGAGACCAACGTCCAGATCCTCACGGGCCTCGAGGCGAACGAGAAGGTCGCGACGACCTTCACCGCGCCGCAGGAGACCAGCGGCGGCGGCTTCATGCCGCCCCGGCCGCCCAGCGGGATGGGAGGCAACCGGTGACCGCCATCGTCGAAGCGCGCGACCTCGTGAAGACCTACGTCACGGGCGACACCGAGACGCGGGCGTTGCGCGGAGTCTCGCTGGCGGTCCAGCAAGGTGAGTTCGTCGCGATCATGGGTCCCTCGGGCTCCGGCAAGTCCACGCTGATGAACCTGCTCGGCCTGCTCGACACGCCCACGAGCGGCCAGTACCTGATCGACGGTGTGGACGTCTCGACGCTGATCGACGACGAGCTCGCCGAGGCGCGCAGTCGCGAGATCGGCTTCGTGTTCCAGTCGTTCAACCTGCTGCCGCGCGCGTCGGTGCGCCGTAACGTCGGGTTGCCGCTCATCTACTCGGACCTGCCCGTCTCGCAACGCGAGTCGCGCGTGGTCGCGAGCATGCAGGCCGCCGGCCTCGACGAGGTGTTGTGGGACAAGCGTTCCAACCAGCTCTCCGGCGGACAGATGCAGCGCGTCGCCATCGCACGCGCACTCGTCAGCGACCCGACGCTCATCCTCGCCGACGAACCCACGGGCAACCTCGACTCCAAGACGGGCGACTTCATCCTCGCCACCTTCGAGCGGCTGCGCGACGAGGGCCGCACCATCGTGCTCATCACCCACGAGTCCGATGTGGCCGAGCACGCCGACCGCACCCTGCACATCCGAGACGGCCTGATCAGCGACACTGCGGAGGTGGCGGCATGAGAGCGCGCGATCTGAGCGGCGAGACGATGCTGTCGCTGACGGCCAACACCGCCCGCTCGCTGCTCACCATCCTGGGCATCGTGATCGGCATCCTGTCGGTGATCGTGATGATCTCGATCGGCGACGCCACCAAGGCCTCGATCACCGGAGAGCTCAGCTCGGTCGGCTCCAACCTCATCATGGTCACGCCCAAGGCCGACGCGCCGGGTGCCGGTGACCTGACGCTGGACGACGCGACGGCCATGTCCCAGGTGCCGGGAGTCGCGGCGGTCGCGCCGACATCGATGGGCCAGTACGCGGTCACCGCCGATGCCAACAGCGTGAACGTGAGCGTGACCGGCGCCACCGAGTCCTACGCCACCGTCAAGAGCGTCGAGACCTCACTCGGCACGTGGTTCACCGCCGACGAGGTCGCGCGCGGCGCCAAGGTCGCGGTGCTGGGCTCCAAGACGGCCGAGGACCTCTTTGGCGTCGGCTCGAACCCGGTGGGGTCGAGCGTCCGCATCAACGGGACGCAGTTCACGGTCGGCGGGGTCGCGAAGTCAAAGGGCTCCTCGGGGATGCAGAACACCGATGAAGCCGCCTACGTCACGCTCGGTGCCGCGAGCCGGTACCTGAGCGGAACCGACGGGCTCAGCATGATCAACGTGCAGGCGACCAGCCAAGAGGCGATGGCCTCGGCCAAGAACGGCATCGAGAACCTCATGATGTCGCGCCACGACATCAACGACACCGCGGACGCCGACTTCGAGGTCAGCTCCATGGCCGAGCTCGCGGCATCGGTCGACACGATCACCTCGCTGCTCACGGTCGTGCTCGGGTCGATCGCCGGCATCTCGCTGCTCGTGGGCGGCATCGGCATCATGAACATGATGCTCACCAACGTGACCGAGCGGATTCGCGAGATCGGCCTGCGCAAGGCGATCGGCGCCACCCGTTCCGACATCACGTCGCAGTTCCTCGCCGAGGCGGTCGCGCTCACGATGGTCGGCGGGCTCATCGGCATCGCGCTGGGCTGGGTCGTCGCCGCCACGGTCTCGGCGCTCTCGACGTTCGAGATGAGCCTGAGCGCCGGGTCGATCGCACTCGCATTTGGCGTGTCGACCGCCATCGGGCTGGTCTTTGGGTACTACCCCGCGCGCCGGGCGGCCAAGATGGACCCGATCGACGCCCTGCGCTACCAGTAGCACCGCACCGGTCGGGCGCGCGTCCGGCCGCCCGACCGGTGCCCTGATCTGTGGCCGACGACAATGCGCGCGCAAGTGGTAGGTACCTACTACGCCTCACATTCGTACTGCGTCGTCATCACCTGGGAGGGACTGATGAGAGAGCTGCTGCGCGTCAACATGACCGACCTTTCCGCCACCATCGAGCCGGTACCGGACTCGTGGGCCAAGTACGGCGGTCGCGCTCTGACCGATGCGATCGTCTACCACGAGGTCCCCGCCGACGCCGACCCGCTCGGCCCGGCCGCCAAGCTCGCGTTCGCCCCCGGCACCTTTGGCGGCACGACCGCCCCCAACGGCGGACGCCTCTCGGTGGGAGCCAAGAGCCCGCTGACCGGCGGCATCAAGGAGTCCAACTCGGGTGGCCAGGCCGCCCACGCGCTCGCCCGCATCGGGCTTGCGGCCGTCGTCGTCGAGGGCATGCCGGCCGATCCGGCGGCGCGCTACCTGCTCGTGATCGAGGCCGACCGTTCGGCGCGCCTCGAGCGCGTGGACGAGTGGGCCAACCTCGGCAACTACGAGGTCGCCGACAAGATCAAGGCGATGCGCCCCGAGGGCGACAAGTACGCGACGATCTCGATCGGCCCCGCCGGTGAGGCACTCGCCAAGGCCTCGGGTATCGCGGTCTCCGACCCCAAGGGCTATCCCAACCGCTTCGCCGGCCGCGGCGGGCTCGGTGCGGTCATGGGCTCCAAGGGCCTCAAGGGCATCGCGATCTCCTACACCGGCTCCAGCATGCTCCAACACGCCGACAAGGAGGCGTTCACGGCCGCCACGCGGCGGTTCACCACCGCGTTGAAGGACCACGCCGTCTCCGGCACCGGACTGCCGATGTACGGCACCAACGTCTTGACCAACATCCTCAACGAGGCCGGCGGACTGCCCACGCGCAACTTCAGCGCCGGCACGTTCGAGTTCGCCGACGCCATCGGCGGCGAGACCCAGCGCGAGACGATCATGGCGCGCGGCGACTCGCCGGCCAACGTGAGCCACGGGTGCCACTCGGGCTGCGTGATCCAGTGCTCGCGCTACTGGCTCGACAAAGACGGCCACTACAAGACCAAGGGCCCCGAGTACGAGACCGCCTGGTCGTTTGGCGCCGACTGCGGCATCGGGGACCTCGACGAGATCGCCGAGCTCGACCGCGCGTGCGGCGACCTGGGCCTCGACACCATCGAGATGGGCGCCACCCTGGCCGTCTACATGGACTCGGGCGCCCTCGAGTTCGGTGACGCCGTCGGCGGGCTGGCCGCCCTCAAGGCCGGTCTCGAGCCCGGCAACGAGCTGCGGGTCCTGTGGGACGGCGCCGAGGCGACCGGCCTGAAGTTCGGCGTCGAGCGCATCCCGGTCGTCAAGCACCAGGCGCTGCCGGCCTACGACCCGCGACCGGTCCAGGGCATCGGCGTCACGTACGCGACCACCCCGATGGGCGCCGACCACACCGCCGGCTACACCATCACCGCCAACATCCTGAGCGTGGGCGGCAACGTCGATCCGCTCAAGACCGAGGGCCAGGCGGTGCTGTCCAAGAACCTGCAGATCGCGACCGCCATGCTCGACTCGCTCGGGCTGTGCATCTTCGTCGCCTTCCCCGTGCTCGACATCGCCGAGGCCTTCACCGCCATCCACGAGATGGTCGAGGCCCACACCGGCGAGAAGTGGGACGCCGCCGACCTGATGCAGCTGGGCCGCGAGGTGCTCACGATGGAGCGCATGTACAACGCCCGCGCGGGCTTCACCGCCGCCGACGACCGCCTGCCCAAGTTCTTCTACGAGGACAAGCTGCCGCCGCACAACGTGGTGTTCTCGGTCAGCGACGAGGAGCTCGACTCCGTGTGGGACTTCGTCGACGAGACCGCGGCCGAGATGGGCCTGCAGTAGACCGCCATCCCCTGCACCAACCCCGTGCCGCAGACACTCTCTCCCCTGCGGCACGGGGGGACGGGGCCACACCATGACCATCACCGTCGCACTGTTCGCCTACCTGTCGCAGTACCAGCCCGATGGCCAGGGCGGTCGCGCCGCGCGTCCGCTCGAGATCGCGCCGGGCGCCACCGTGGCTGACGTGATCGAGCTGCTCGGTCTTCCCGAGGGGCCGCGCGTGGTGTTCGTCAACGGGCGCCACGCCGCCGACGACCACGTGTTCTCCGACGGGGACCGCCTCGCCATCTTCCCGCCGGTCGCGGGCGGCTGAGACGCCCGTGGACGCACCGAACCCCACCGGACTCCCCCCGGTCTCCGCCACCGACGACGCCGCGGTCCGTTCCCGGCTCGCCGCGAGCCACGTCGCCGTCATCGGATGCGGCGGCCTGGGCAGCAACGCCGCCGCCATGCTGGTACGGGCCGGGATCGGCACGCTGACGCTCGTGGACTTCGACGCGGTCGATGCCTCGAACCTCAACCGTCAGCTCTACTTCGCCGACCAGATCGGCCAGCTCAAGACCTCGGCGCTCGCCAACACGCTGCTGCGCATCCGGACCGACGTCACCCTGCGCCTGCACCAGGTGCGTGCGACCGCCGCCGACCTGCTCGAGCTCGTCGACGATGCCGACGTGGTCATCGAGGCGGTCGACACGGCCGAGACCAAGGCGATGATCGCCAACGTCCTGCTCCACGAGCGACCCGACCTGCCGCTCGTCAGCGCCTCGGGGATCGCCGGGTTCGGCTCGGCCAACGACGTCGTGACGGAGCGCATGGCCGACGCCTACTACCTCACCGGCGACCACAGAAGCGACGTGCGCGACAACCTGCCGCTCATGGCGAGCCGCGTCATGGTCGCCGCCGCACACGAGGCGCACGCCGCCATCCGCATCCTGCTCGGCCACCCCGAGCCGTAGGTCCGGGACTCAGGCGTTCTCGTCCTTGCCCGCGCGGTACAGTCCGAGGAAGACGCGGTGCGGCCCGGGAGTGCCCTGCGGGACGAACGCCACCCGGTCGCCGGCGACGATCCGCGCGCCGAGGCCGTGGACCACGTGGTTGACGAAGACGCCCTCGATCGCCGCGGCCGGCAGGTCCATCATCCCCGCGAGCTCGCGCCCGGTGACGCCTCCCGGCGGCACCTCGACGTGCAGCGTCGTCTCCTCGATGCCCTGCTCGCGCAGGTAGGGCCGTAGGCTGCTGAAGACGCGAACGGTCACGCAGGCCGTGGTGTCGGGCTCGTCGGTCATGGTCCACTCCTCCCGAGCTGATGGTGCCCCACGAGCGCCGCACCCACGCAGCGGGTAAGAGCCTGGTATGTCCACCGGATACGTACACTCGGTTGAAGCCGGCAGTTTCGTCGACGGCCCCGGCACCCGGTTCGTCGTCTTCCTGTCAGGCTGTCCGCTGCAGTGCCAGTACTGCCACAACCCCGACGTCTGCCGCGTCAGGGGCGAGCGCACGACCTCGCAGAAGGTGGTCGCGCAGATGGCGCGCGTCGCCCACTTCCTGACCGCTTCGGGCGGCGGCGTGACGATCAGCGGCGGCGAGCCGCTCGCCCAGCCCGGGTTCACGCTCGACCTGCTCAAGGGCGCCCGGTCACTCGGGCTGCACACCGCGCTGGACACCTGCGGCTACTACGACACGCGCGTCAGCGACGAGATGCTCGACAACCTCGACCTCGTCTTGCTCGACATCAAGTCCTACGACGAGGACACCTACCGCGAGGTCACCGGCGTCGAGGTCGCGCCCACGCTGCGGCTGGCGCGGCGCCTCTCGGAGGCGTGCAAACCCATGTGGGTCCGTTTCGTGCTCGTTCCCGGGCTCACCGACGATGCCGACAACATCACCGGCCTGGCGCGCTTCGTCGCCGGGCTGACCAACGTCGAGCGCGTCGAGATCGTGCCGTTTCACCAGCTGGGGCGCGGCAAGTGGGAGGAGCTCGGACTGCCCTATCGCCTCAGCGACACGGAGCCGCCGACACACGATGAGATCGCGCGCGCGGCGAACCTGTTCGCAACCGAAGGTATCGAGGTGGGCGTCAGCCACCTTGCCGCCTGCACCTGAGAGACCCCCTGGAGGTGGGCCACTATGACCACCGCAACGGAACCACGAGACCTGCAGCCCGAATGGGACGGATTCACCGCCGGAGCGTGGTGCGACGCCGTCGACGTCCGCGACTTCATCCAGACCAACTTCACGCCCTTCGACGGCGACGGCTCGTTCCTCGAGCCCCCGACCGCGCGCACGGCCGCACTGTGGGACCGGGTCGAAGCGCTCATGCACGAGGAGAACCTCAAAGGGATCCTCGACGCCGACACCGACGTCGTCTCGACCATCACCTCGCACGGGCCTGGCTACATCGACCGCGACCTCGAGGTCATCGTCGGCCTGCAGACGGACAAGCCGCTGAAGCGGGCGATCCTGCCCCTGGGCGGCATCCGCATGGCGCAAAGCGCCCTCAAGGCGTACGGCTACGAGCTCTCCCCGCAGGTCGAGCGCATCTTTGGCGTCCGCGGCTTTCGCAAGACGCACAACGACGGGGTCTTCGACTGCTACACGAGCGAGATGCGCAAGGCCCGCAAGTCGGGCATCATCACCGGCCTGCCCGACGCCTACGGCCGCGGACGCATCATCGGCGACTACCGCCGCGTCGCGCTCTACGGCGTCGACCGCCTGCTCGCCGACAAGAAGGCGCAACACGCCGCTCTCGGCGCCAACGAGATGACCGCCGACAACATCCGCCTGACCGAGGAGATCGCCGAGCAGTACCGCGCGCTCGAGGACCTGCGCACGATGGCCGCGACCTACGGGTTCGACCTCTCGAAACCGGCCCAAACCGCGCTCGAAGCGGTGCAGTGGCTCTACTTCGCCTACCTGGGCTCGGTCAAGGAGCAGAACGGCGCCGCGATGAGCCTCGGGCGCACCTCCACGTTCCTCGACGTCTACTTCGAGCGCGACCTGCGCACCGGCGTCATCTCCGAGCGTGACGCCCAGGAGATCATCGACCACTTCGTCATGAAGCTGCGCATGGTGCGCTTCCTGCGCACGCCGGAGTACAACGAGCTGTTCTCGGGCGACCCCACATGGGTGACCGAGTCCATCGGCGGCGTGAGCGAGGACGGGCGGCCCCTGGTCACCAAGACCTCTTTCCGCTACCTGCAGACGCTGCACAATCTCGGCTCGGCGCCCGAGCCCAACATGACCGTGCTCTGGTCGCAGTCGCTGCCGAAAGCGTTCAAGGAGTTCTGCGCGCACACCTCGGTGGAGACCAGCGCGATCCAGTACGAGAACGACGACAAGATGCGCGAGATCTACGGCGACGACTACGGCATCGCGTGCTGCGTGTCGGCGATGCGCGTCGGCAAGCAGATGCAGTTCTTCGGCGCGCGGGCCAACCTGGCCAAGGCGCTGCTCTACGCGATCAACGGCGGTCGCGACGAGCTTTCCGGCGTGCAGGTCGCCCCGCCCAGCGAACCGGTGGCCGGCGACGTGCTCGACTACGACGACGTCATGGCCAAGTACCGCGCCACCCTCGATTGGCTCGCCAAGACCTACGTCGGCGCGCTCAACATCATCCACTTCATGCACGACAAGTACGACTACGAGCGGCTCGAGATGGCGCTGCACGACCGCGACGTCCAACGCTTCTTGGCCTGCGGCGTGGCGGGCCTCTCGGTAGCGGCCGACTCGCTGTCCGCGATCAAGTACGCGAAGGTGTCGGTGATCCGAGACGAGAACGGCCTGGCGACCGACTACGTGATCGACGGCGACCACCCCACCTTTGGCAACAACGACGAGCGGGTCGACTCGATCGCCGGCGAGCTCGTGCGCGAGTTCATGACGCGCATCCGCGAACAGCGGACCTACCGCGGCGCGTTCCCGACGCAGTCGGTCCTCACGATCACGTCCAACGTCGTGTACGGCAAGCTCACCGGCTCGACGCCGGACGGGCGCAAGGCCGGCGAGGCGTTCGCGCCGGGCGCCAACCCCATGAGCGGCCGCGACTCCTCGGGGCCGGTCGCCTCGATGTGTTCGGTCGCGAGCCTGCCCTACGAGTACGCACAGGACGGCATCTCCTACACGTTCTCGATCATCCCGTCGTCACTGGGCACCGGCGAGGACGAGCGCGCCGACAAACTCGTGGGCATGCTCGACGGCTACTTCGGCCAGGGCGGCCACCACATCAACGTCAACGTCCTGGACCGCGCGACCCTGCTCGACGCCATCGACCATCCCGAGAAGTACCCGCTGCTCACGGTCCGTGTCTCGGGCTACGCGGTGAAGTTCGCCAAGCTCACCAAAGAGCAGCAGCTCGACGTCGTGAACCGCACCTTCCACGGCCTCGACGACCACGAGAAGGTCGCGGTGGTCGGCGCCTGCATGGAGTGAGGAGCAGCGGGCGGGCCCGGTCCTACGCCTCGGAGAACGCGAACTCCTCGTCACGGAACAGGCGGATGCAGGACTCGGCGACGACCGGGTCGTAGATCGACCCGGCGCCGTGCTCGATCTCGTCCAGCGCCCGGTCGAGGCCGAGCGCCGGGCGGTAGGGCCGGTGCGACGTCATCGCCTCGACGACGTCTGCGACCATGAGCACCTTGGCGCCCTCGAGCAGCTCGTCGGCGTGCAGCCCGCGCGGGTAGCCCGAGCCGTCGCACCGCTCGTGGTGTTGGTAGACGAGCTCGGCGATCGTCCCGGGCATGTGCGCCGAAGAGATGATGTTGTAGCCGGCTTCCGCGTGGTTGGCGATGAGGGTGAACTCGATCGACGACAAGCGGCTCGACTTGGCGAGCAGCTCGGCCGGGACCGCCATCTTGCCGATGTCGTGGATCAGGCCGGCGACCCGGATGTCTTCTCGCTGCGCATCCGAGATCCCCAGCGCGCCGGCGACCGCCGACGCCAGCTCCGACACGCGGCGCTGATGGCCGGCGGTGTAGGGGTCGCGCATCTCGGAGACCCGGCCGATGACGTCGATGACCGAGGACAGCTCGCGGCCGAGCTCCTCGATCTTGCGGCGCTCGCTGATGTCGCGGTAGTTGAGCAGGACGCCACCGATGACCGGATCGTCCACCAGGTTGGTCGCGGTCAGCTCGATCCACTTGTAGCTGCCGTCCTTGCACAGGTACCGATACTCGACCGTCGTGGTGGCGTTGGCCACTTGCAGCAGCGAGTAGAACTCGCGCTGGAGCCGGTCCACGTCGTCGGGGTGCACCGTCAGCCAGCCGTTCGTGCCGACGAGGTCCTCTGGCTGCCAGCCGAACCACTTCTCGATGTTGGGGCTCTTGTACTTCATGAACCCGTCGGCGCCCATGATGCCGATGACGTCCGAGATGTTGCGGATCATCGAGCTGTGCTTGGCCTCGCTGGCGCGCAACTCGTCTTCGGCCCGGACCCGCTCGGAGATGTCGCGTACGAGCAGGAGCGTGGCCGAGTCACCGTTCGAGCCGACCGGGATCGAGTGCACCTCGGCCGGGAAGTGCGTCCCGTCGCGGCGGCAGTGCGTCTCGACGTTGTCGCGCTCGCCCGAGACGATCAGGTCCGACGCCTCACAGGTGAGCAGGTCGGGCCGACCATAGCCGTAGAGCCGCAGCGCCACGTCGTTGGCGTCGACGATCGAGCCGTCCGGCCCGACCAGGAGCAGCGCCTCGAACAGCAGGTCGACAGCTTCCCCTGAGATGAACTGCTCGATTCTCATCGGTCGCCCTCCACGCATCGCGCTCGGAGTCCGGCGAGCCCCCGATAAGTCCGTGGCCCGCCCGTGTCCCATGGCGAGTATATGCCCGTGGAGGGCCCGCGCGTTGCGTGCCGTCGGGGCTAGACCTTGATGACGCCGAGTCCGTTGAGCAGCACCAGAAGAATCGCGATCGGCGCCACGTAGCGCAGAGCGAACGTGAGGAACTTGAGGAAGGTACGGTTGTGCAAAGCTCCCTCGTTTGAGGCCTCGTCCTCGATGACCACCGCGCCGAGCTTCCAACCGACGAAGACGCAGATGAGGATGCCGCCGATGGGCAGCAAGACGTTTGACGACGCGAAGTCGAACAGGTCGAAGAACGTCTTGCCCCAGACCTTGGTGTCGGCCAGCGTGCTGGTCGACAGCGTCGCGAGCACACCGACGAGCCCCATCAAGCCGGCCGAGGCGAGGGTGGCCACGGGGCGCGACCACTTGTGCTCCTCGGTCAGGTAGGCCACCGGGACCTCGAGCAGCGAGATCATCGCGCCCGTCGCCGCGATGCCCGCCAGAACGAAGAACATCGCGAGGAAGACGCCGCCGAACGGCATCGTGTTGAAGACCGCCGGGATCGTGATGAACAGCAGCGACGGACCGGCGTCGGGCTTGAAGCCGAACGCGAAGGCGGCCGGGAAGATGGCCAGGCCCGCGAGCAGCGAGACCGTCGTGTCGGCGAGCGCGACCTTGACCGCGTTGGCGGGCATGTTCTCGTTCTTGCCGATGTAGCTGCCGTACGTCGTCATCGTGCCCATACCGATCGACAGCTTGAAGAAGGCCAGGCCCAGGGCCGCCAGCACGACCGGCGCGGTGATCTTGGCGAAGTCGGGCTTGAACAGGTACTCGACGCCCGCCATGGCGCCCGGCAGGGTGAGCGCGCGCACGTCGCAGAGCAGCAGCAGGACGAACAGGATCGGGAGCAGGATCTTGGTCATGCGCTCGATGCCCTTGGAGACACCGGCGATGATGATGACGCTGATGACCACGAGCACGATCCACTGCCAGACGAGCGGCCCGGCGACGCTGCCCACGTAGGTGCTGAAGATGTCAGCGGTCTGATCCGACGTCGCGTTGGCGAACGTGCCGGTCAGCGCCTTGAACGCGTAGGAGTACACCCAGCCGGCGACGTCGGTGTAGAAGAACATGATGAGGAAGGCGGCCACGACGCCGGCGACGCCGGTCAGGTACCACGGCTTGCCGGGGGCCAGCTTCTTGAAGGCGCCCACGTTGTTGGCCTGCGCGCGTCGGCCGATGATGAACTCGCCGATCATGACGGGCAGTCCGATGAGCGCGACGCAGACCATGTAGACCAGCACGAACGCGGCGCCGCCGTTCTGACCGGTCAGCGACGGGAACTTCCAGATGTTGCCCAGTCCCACCGCCGATCCGAGAGTGGCTGCCAGGACCCCGAGCGTGGTGGTGAAGCCGTCGCGTGCGGGAGTCGCGCTCTTGGTCGTGGCGGTGGGCTCGTCCTTGCCGGTCATGGTCGAAGTCTCCTTGGTGGTCGAGCGTGCGTGAGGGCACCCGCGCGGCCGCGGGCCGCGTCACATCCTACTTGTTGGCGCGCCGCGACGCGACACCGTGATTGCATAGAACCTATGCGGTTCTGAGTGCGTCCGCCAGCGCGGGCGGGAGCCCGGCGGCGGCGATCGCCCGCGCCACTCCCTCGACGTCGTATCCGACCCGGTGCACGATCGCGCCGCAGCTCACGCCGGTCGCTCCCGCCCGGACCGCGCCGCCCTGACCGGCAGCGGAATCGGGCGCGGCGTCGAGCACGAGCTCGACCCAGCAGGCGCGCGCATCGCCGTCTTTGGGCTTGCCGACCGAGCCGGCGCTGACGTAGTGCACCACCCGGCCGTCGGCCGCCTGCATCGTCCGGTGATACGGGATGTGGACGTGGCCCACGCACACGATGTCGGCGCCCGCCTTGTCAGCGAGGCGGACGAGCTGCTCGTCGGTCCGGTCGGGCAGCAGGTACTCGTTGTTCTTGCGCGGGCTGCCGTGAACGAGAAGGATGCGCACGCCCTCGTGTTCGAGGCGTATCGCGCCCGGAAGCGCCGCCAGCCACTCGTGGTCGGCATCGTCGAGCGCGGCGTCGGTGAACGCGTAGGACGCCTCTCCGGTGCGGCGCGCCTCGTCGGTCGCGTAGTAGCAGCCGCAGCCGCCACTGCGGGTCCCGACGCCCTCGTCGTAGTTGCCCTGTATCGTCTCGACGGCCAGCGAGCGGATGCGCGCGACGACGCCGGGCGAATCGGGCCCGTACCCCACGAGGTCGCCGAGACAGTAGGACTCGTCGATCCCGGCGCCTCGAATGTCGGCGAGCACGGCATCGAGCGCCGCGAGGTTGCCGTGGATGTCGGAGAACAGCGCGATGCGCCGCGTCGGCGACGGCGCCACGTTGTCGTTCATCGGCGTGCGCCGGCCTGGGCAGCGTCCCACGGACACTCGCCCGGCCACCAGCGGTTGCCCAACCACGCGGCCGCGTTCACGAGCAGGATCAGCGCGGGCACTTCCACGAGCGGACCCACCACGGCCGCGAACGCCTGGCCCGAGCTCAGCCCGAAGATCGCGACCGAGACCGCGATGGCGAGCTCGAAGTTGTTGCCGGTGGCGGTGAAGGCGACTGCGGTGGTCTTGGCGTAGTCAGCGCCCAACTTGTGGCTCACCCAGAAGCTCGAGAAGAACATGAGGCCGAAGTAGATCAGCAGCGGGATCGCGATGCGCACCACGTCGAGCGGGATGCTCACGATGAGGTCGCCCTTGAGCGAGAACATCATGACGATCGTGAACAGCAGCGCGACGAGCGTGATCGGCGAGATGCGCGGCACGAACTCGGCGTCATACCACTCGGCGCCCTTGGCCCGCACGAGGAAGAACCGCGTCAGCGCCCCTGCGACGAACGGGATCCCCAGGTAGACGAGCACGCTTTGCACGATCTGCCACGGCGACACGTCGACCGCCATGCCCTCGAGCCCGAACAGCGGCGGGAGCACCGTGATGAACAGCCACGCCATCGGCGCGTAGAAGAGCATCTGGAAGATGGCGTTGAGAGCGACGAGCCCCGCGCCGTACTCGCTGTCGCCGCACGACAGGTCGTTCCAGACGAGCACCATGGCGATGCAGCGCGCCAGCCCGATGAGGATCAGCCCGGTCATGTACTCCGGCTGGTCGCGCAAGAACGTGATCGCGAGCAGGAACATGATGATCGGTCCGACGACCCAGTTCAGGAACAGCGAGATCCCGATGACCCGCTTGTTGCGGAACACGAGCGGGAGCTCCTCGTACTTCACCTTGGCCAGCGGCGGATACATCATCAGGATCAGCCCGATGGCGATCGGGATGTTGGTCGTTCCCACCGAGAGGCTGTCGATGAACGCGGGGACCTGCTCGAACAGGGCGCCGATCGCGACACCGAGCCCCATCGCAAGGAAGATCCACAGCGTGAGATAGCGGTCCAAGAACGAGAGCCGCTTCGAGACGCCTTGTGCCATCAGGTTCCCTCCATCGTCGCCATCACGCGTGAAGCCTCAGGGTCCGCACCTCAGCACGAGCCCTGCGAGGGCTCGCACCTGGCCGAGCATTCCGAGAACGCCGAGACCGCCTCGTTGAACTCCGAGACCTTGGCGGCCACGAGGCAGTACACCATCTCGGTGCCCACCGACTCCGAGTTGACCAGTCCCGCCTCCTTGAGGATGCGCAGGTGCTCAGAGATCGTGGACTGCGCCAGAGGGAGCTCCGAGAAGACCTCGTGCCCGCGACACGTGGTCTGTGACGCGAGCAGCCGCAGGATCCGGACGCGCGCCGGATGCGCGAGCGCCTTGGCCACGCTTGCGAGCTGTTCGTCGGTCACCAAGCCTCCTTCATCGTCAATCGTCCATGAACGATAGACGAGCGGGGCGCGGCGAGCAAGCTACCCGTTGCGTGCGACCAGCCACTCCGTGACGATCCCGAGCACGCGCTCGTCGACGGGCCGCTTCATCTGCTCCTTGTACGTGTTGACCGACGGTACCGCCGCGTCGTCCGCCCTCAGCAGGTGCGTCACGTCCGGCACGACATGGGCCTCGAAGTCCGCGTGCACGAGGCCCGCCATCACCTCGAGATCGGCAGGGTTGACCTGGATGTCCTTGCTGCCCGTGACCGCGAGGACCGGCACTTCGATGCGCGCGAGGTCCTCGGCGGGATCGTACGCGAGGAACTCCCTCATCCACTTCGCGTTGATCTTCCTGATGCCCTGGACGCGGTAGCTGTCCTTCTTCGACTTCTTGATCTTGTCGAACGCCTTGAGCTGCGACTTGCGCACGTCGACATGCAGCGCACCGATCAGCCACTTGTTGAACCCCGTCATCCCCGGCACTACCTGCTCGCCCTGCCACAGCAGCGCCTCCTCGCCCCGCCGACCCACGCCGGCGAGCAGGATCGCACCGGCGACCGGCTCGTGCGCGCCGGCAAGGCGGATGCAGATCGTCGCGCCCTCGCTGTGGCCGCACACATAGACGCGGTCGGCGTCGATGCCCGGCTGCGCGCGCAGGCAGGCGACCGCGGCGCTCGCATCCGCGACGTTGTCGCTCAGGCCGGCGGTCCAGAAGTCACCTTCGCTCGCCCCGACGCCGCGCTTGTCGTAGCGCAGGCTCGCGACGCCGTTCTCGGCGAGACGGAGGGCGAGCTGCCGCGTCACGTCGGCGGGCAGCTGCTTGTGGTTCTCGTCGCGGTCGACCATCCCCGACCCCACGATCAAGACGACGGCGGGACAGGGAGCGGGAGCGTCCGGCATCGCCAGCGTCCCCTCCAGCGTCAGTCCGTCTGAGGTGAATGTCACGGTGTGCTGAGTGGTCACTGTGCTGTCTCCTCCTCGGCCGGGAGCACCAGGGTTCCCTCGATGATGTGCTGTGCGCGCGCTTTGGCCTCATCCACGCCGATGGCTCTTCCGAGCTGACCGAACATGCGCCCCGAGATGATCAGCGAGACGAGTCCGTGGGCCATCCCCCACAGACCGGAGTCCACGAGGTCGAGCACGGGGCGCTTCTCGTCGGGAAGCACCTCGAAGATCTGCGCGAGCAACGCGCGGTCGCGATCGAGCCAGCGGCGGCGCGCGGCGGCGCGGTCCGCGTCGACGGGCGTCTCGGCGGGCCGCTCGAACATCAGGCGATACATCTCGGGGTGCTCGATCCCCCAGTCGAGGTAGGCGGCGACCCTGCGGCGCAGTGCCGTGACCGGCAGGCAGCCTTCCTCGGCGGCGTCCTGCGCTTCGGCGAACGACTCGAAGGCGCGGTCGATGGTCGCCTGGAGGAGTTCGTCCTTGTTCTTGTAGTAGAGGTAGATCGTGGGGCGCGTGTAGCCCAGGCGACGCGCCACCTCGAGCAAGGCGAGGTTCTCGACGCCCTTCTCCTCGACGATCTCTGCGGTCACCCGAAGGATGTCGTTTGCGAGCTGTGGGTTGGCCGGTCGCGCCACGGGTATCCCTCCCTTGATTGCTGACATTGTGTAAGTTATACCTTGCGGCAGCGCCGCGCAAGGCATACTATCAGGCTGTTTGTGACGCATTCTCGGCAGAAGGGCCGTTACTGACATACTGTCGGTTATAGGCCACCAACAACGCGTTGGACTGCCGGCACGAGGGGAGGCACCGCACGTGAATGGTGGAGCAACGGCGATAGAGGTGGCCGGGCTCGCTCGGTCGTTCGGGGACACGCCGGCGCTGGAAGGCGTCGACCTGCTGCTCGAATCGGGCGGCGTGTTCGGGCTGCTCGGTCCCAACGGGGCCGGCAAGACGACGACGGTGCGCATCCTGACCGGCGTGCTCCACCCCGACAAGGCGCAGACCCTGCGCGTGCTCGGCCACGACGTGCCCGGCGCCATCGAGCAGGTTCGGCCGCGCGTCGGCGTGCAGACCGACACCGCGCTCTACGAGCGCCTCACCGCGTTGGACAACCTCACGTTCTTCGGCGCCCTCTACGGGATGCCCAAGGCCGACGCCCTGCGCAGCGCCCAGGACCTGCTGCAGCGCTTCGGGCTGTCCGATCGCGCCACCGAGAAGGTCGGCGCCTACTCCAAGGGGATGCGGCAGAAGGTGCTGATCGCCCGCGCCCTGATCGCCAACCCCGACCTGGTGTTCCTCGACGAGCCGACCGCCGGGCTGGACCCCGAGGCCGCGCACGAGCTCATGACCTACGTGCGCGACCTCTCGCGCGAGCGCGGCAAGACGTTCTTCATCACCTCGCACCGCCTCGAGGAGATGGAGTCGGTCTGCACCAAGGTCGGCGTGCTCTCGGGCGGACGCGTCGTCGCCCAGGGCTCGCCGGCACAGGTCGCCCGCGCGATCGTGCCCGAGATCCGGGTCCGCGTCGCGCCGGCCCCGGGCGTGCAGCTCGACCTCACGGCCCTCGGTGGCCTCGCGGGCGTGAGCCGGGTGCAGCGCGACGACGGTGGCGCGCTCGTCGAGGTATCGACGCGCGACGCGATCCCGGCACTCGTGCGCCAGATCGCCGCGATGCCGGCCGACCTGCTCGCCGTCGCCGAGGAACCACCCACACTGGAGGAGGCGTACCTGCGCCTCATGAGCCCCCGCAGCGCGTCTGCCGAGGAGGTCGATGCAGCATGAAGCCGCGAGTGATCCGGGCCATCGCCGCAAAGGACCTCAAAGAGAGCGCCGCGTCGAGCCAGGTGCTCGCGCCGGTCCTCATCGTCCCGCTCGTGTTCGTGGTGCTCTACCCGGTGGGCATGCTGCTGGGCCTGCGCTACATGAGCGCCGCCGACGTCAATTCGCTATTCGAGAAGATCCCGCCCGAGGCGCTGCCCGTGCTGACCGGCCTGACCGCGCAAGGCAAGGCGGCGTACGTGGCGACCGCGTTTCTGTTCGCGGCGTTCTTCCTCATCATCCCGACGATGATGGCGACGATCCTTGCGGCCAACAGCTTCGCCGGGGAGAAGGAGCGCCACACGCTCGAGGGCATGCTCTACACGCCGGCGAGCGACACCGAGCTCGTCGTGGGCAAGATCCTCGGGGCGGTGGCGCCCTCGGTGCTCTTCTCGTGGGTGTGCTTCGCGATCTACACGGTCATCGTCAACGTGCTCGGCACGCCGATCGTGGGGCGTCAGTACTTCCCCACCACCAACTGGTGGGTCCTGATGCTGCTCGTCGTGCCCGCCGTGGCGGTCTTCGTGACCGCGTGCGTCGTGTGGGTCTCGGCGCGCGTGGCCACCTACCAGGCGGCGAACTCGATCGCGGGGCTCGCCGTGCTGCCGGTGATGCTGCTCGTCTTTGGCCAGGTGAGCGGCGTCATGCTCGCCGGTCCGGGCGTGTTCGCGGTGCTCGGGATCGTGCTCGCGGTCGCGGACGTGGCGTTCATGTGGTGGATCGTGCGAACGTTCGATCGCGAGCGGGTCGTGTCCTCGTTCTTGTAGGCGCTCCGGCGGCCCTGAAACGCTCAGGCGAAACCGAACAGCGGCGGGAACACGATCACGACGATGGCGGCCCAGACCGCGTACACCGGCAGGTAGCGCATCTGCCAGCGCTCGATGGGCTCGAATCCGCGCTTCGCGCGCAAGAAGCCGACCAGCAGGACGGCCGACCAGGCGAGGTTGACGAGCAGGATCAGGTTCAGGCCCAGCGCCGTGGTCCGGTTCGGACTGAGCCCGAACTCACTGAGACGCACAGCGATGTTGACGAGCGCGACCACGTCGACGACCAGGGCGCACCCCACGAGCGCCAGCTGGATCCCGTCGAAGACCCCGGGGGCCGCGAAGCGGTCGCGCGCGGAAACCGCGTAGAGCACCAGCGCCAGCACGACGACGAGCAGCAGGTCGAAGAGGATGAGCACCTCGCGCTGCATGTCGATCGCGCCCCGCGTCCACACGACGCCCACGAGCAGCGCGACGAGCACGAGCGCGAACAGCGGCGTGAACACGCGCGCCAGCATCGGCGCCATCCCGCCCACGAGTCCACGGCGCGTCTCGACCAGCCACGCTCCGACGACGACCGCCCCCATCGCCCCGCACGGCAGCACCCACTCCCCGACGAAGGTCGAGGCATCGAGCCCGATCGCCTCGAACGCCCCGATGGTCAACGCCGCAAGGACTCCGCCGCCCAGCGCGATGAGCGCGTAGACCACCAGCCATTCGCCGGTGAACCGGACGTAGTCCATGCGACGCCGGTCCGCAGTCCAGTCTCCGCCGGCGTGCGCGACGCCGACGACGAGCCACAGCGCGATGGGCAGGTGGATGGCGGCGAGGATCTCGGTCGAACCGCCCGACTCGAACGGATAGGCGTTCACGATCGCGGCCAGCGCGACGAAGATCGTCGCAAGAACGCCAATGACGCGGGCGGCGGGACGGCGCTTCCAGATGAAGTAGGTCGCCAGGAACGGCAGCACGAAGAAGCTCAGGTTCAGCGCGTAGAAGTCACCCGTGTCCCCGTCGAGCGTGTAGCCGAACAGCACCGGCACCTTGACCGCTAGCGCCGCGGCCACGGCGCATCCGAGCATGACCCAGAACTCGGTGGCGACCCTCGGTGCCGCGGGCTTCTCGGTATGCGCTGTCGCGGGTCGGTCCCACTGCTCGTCGGCGTAGGCGCGTGCGAACGCTCGCGTGCTCTCGTCGTCTGCAGCCAAGCGTTTCAGCGCCACGAGAAAGGCCTCGTCGGGCGCGAGTCCGGCGGCGCATAGCGCGGTGGTCTGGCGCCGGAGCTCGCGCTCGAGGCGGTCGAGCTGCTCGGGCGCGGTGCCCCGCGCCACGGCGAAGTCGCGCCAGCGATCGATCAGCGACGTCACCGCCTCCTGCGCCCCTCCGCTCACGACAGCCACGACCTCCCCGGCAACGGCACGAGTCGACACCCTCTCCCGACAAGGATACACGCGTACCGCGCAGGACCACCCTCGCTCGAGGGGAATACTCGCAACAGTCCCTGC
>CAZCRB010000017.1:0-2706 GCA_964500985.1 uncultured Eubacteriales bacterium | reverse complement strand
CGCGTACCGCGCAGGACCACCCTCGCTCGAGGGGAATACTCGCAACAGTCCCTGCGCACGTCGGGCGGTGTCAGAGTGGAAGCACGCAACAGCGCTGACCAGATGACGACCCGGCGCGCTGCGGTCGGAGGAAAGGCCGCCGCGCTCGAGGTCGCCCGCGTGGCGGGCCTGCCCGTACCGCCGTTCCTCGTGGTGACTCCGCAAGAGGCCGCGACACTGCGCGCTGAGGCGCCGGAGGGCCAGGCCCTGCTGCGGGCCGCCGCGGAGCTCGGCGGGCACCTGCTGGCCGTCCGCTCCTCCGCCATCTCCGAGGACGGCGACGCCTCGTTCGCCGGACAACTCGAGTCGGTGGTCGGAGTGACGCGCGACCAGACGCTCTTCGACGCCATCGCGACTGTCGCGAGCAGCGGCTTGTCGACGCGGGTGGCGAGCTACGGGACGGGCATCGCGGCCGAGGCCGGCCCGGTCGCCGTCATCGTCCAGCGGCACATCCAGACCGTGTGGGCGGGCGTCGCTTTCTGCAGAGACCCCGTCACCTACCAGCCCGAGATCGTCATCGAAGCGGTGCAGGGAGCCGGCGAGCTGCTCGTGGGCGGCTCGACGACGCCGGTGCGCGCGGTGCGCGACCGCGTGACGCTGGATCCTCTCGTCGCTCAGGACAACTGGATCGCGGCACCACCAGACGACGTCGTCCGGGGCGTCGCGCGCCTTGCGCTGTCCTGCGAGGAGCTGTTCGGCTCGCCGCAAGACATCGAGTGGGGCTGGGACGGCGAGGACGTGTGGCTCCTGCAGAGCCGGCCGATGACGTCGACGGAGGGGCTCGAGGTCTACACGGACACGTTCTCCTCCGAGGTCCTGCCGGGGCTCATCAAGCCCCTCGTGTTCGACGTGGGCGACGTCGCGGTCAACAAAGCGTGGGGACACATCCTCACCGCGATCTGCGGGCCGATCGACGTGGACTGGCGGCGGATGGCCGGCCTCGCGGCCTCGCGCGCCTACTTCAACGACTCCCTTCTCGGCGACGTCTTGAACCGCGCCGGGCTGCCCGAGAACACGCTGGAGGCCATCGAGCACGGCGAGCGTCCCCGGCTGCGCGACGGCTCGTATGGGCGGATGGTCGCGAGCGCCGGCAGACTGGCCGCCTACCTCGTCCGCAACGCGCGGTGGCTCGCGATCCTCGACCGAGAGCTACCGCCCGTACGCGCACGCGCGCTCGAGCTCGCCACCGGGCTTGAGACGGCGCAGGGCACGGACGTGGCCGAGCGCGTGCGCGAGCTGCTTGAGGTCCTCGAGCACGCCGCGCGATTGAGCGCCCTGACCATGATCGCGATGGGACTGCACGGCGTGGGCACCCGCACGGTCGGCCGGCTCGCGGGCGTGGACGCACAGACGCTCGAGTCGGCGGCGAGCGGCGGAGTCGAGCCGACGGTCGACATCGAGCGCGTCGCCGTGCACCTACGCCGGCTGACCGCCGACGACGCAGCCGTCGTGGAAGCCGGCGGGCTCGCCGAGATCGAGGCGGTGCTTGCGCGGACCGACGAGGGTGCGGCGGCGCTGCGGGCGATGAGCGAGCTGCTGGACCGCTGGGGTCACGTGGCCACCGTGAACACCGACTTCTCCGCGCACACGTGGCGCGATGACCCGACGTCGCTGTGGCGTATCGCGGCCCGCACCCGTTCGGTCGCGCCGGCTTGTGACTGGGAGCAGCAACGCCAGGCACTGCCGTGGCTCGTTCGCGGTCGGGTCGATCGCCTGCGCCGCCACGTCGCCGCCCGCGACCGCGTCAACGACACGCTCGCCCTGACCTACGACGCGCTGAGGCTCACTGCGCGCCGGGCCGGCGAGCTGCTGCGCCCCGACGTGATCGAGTGCCGCGACGACGTCTACTTCCTGCGGCTCGAGGAGTTGCTCGACGCGTTGACCGCACACGCCGCCCCGCTGCACGCCGAGGTCGCCGAGCGCCGGGCGGCGCTGGCCGCTGATGCCGACGTCACGCCACCCCACCGGCTGTGGGGGCTGCGTCTGCCGCCGCGGTGGCGCATGCTCGACGGCGAGAGCGTGCCCGCGCCCGACGGCTTCAGCGGCACCGCCGCGAGCGCGGGGCGTTTCGTGGGCACCGCTCGGGTGGTGACCGACCTGTCGTCTCTGCCCCTGCTCGATGCCGGCGACGTGCTGGTCGTCCCCCACGCCGACATCGGGTGGACCCCGCTGTTCGGGGCCGCGGGCGCCGTCGTCACCAACAGCGGCGGCGGGCTGTCGCACGCCGCGATCGTCGCGCGGGAGTTCGGGATACCCGCCGTGCTCGGTGTCTCAGACGCGACGTCTTTGATACCCGAGGGCGCGGTGGTGCTCGTGGATGGCAACGAGGGCCTGGTGCGGATACTTGAACGAGCGGGCCGCTCACAGGCTTCGCGTGCGGACGAGGGAGAGAACGTATGCGCTACGTGAAATGGCTGGGCGCCGCACTGCTGGCCTTCGCGACGGGCTGGCTCATCGTGGGCTACCTCACGGTCCCCCCGCTCCAGATGAGCGCCTACCTGGCGGCGGCGTGCTTTGGGATCGCGGGGCTCATCGCGGTGCTCACCCGGTTCCGGGGGCGCGAGCTCGCCCTGGCCATCGGCCTGAGCCTCGTGTTGCTGGTGGGCGGCTATTGGGCCAACGCGACGGTGGTGCTGGGCCGGGAGGACTCGCGCAAGGTTCCCGCGC
>CAZCRB010000016.1:3546-21747 GCA_964500985.1 uncultured Eubacteriales bacterium | reverse complement strand
GCGCGAGCACGAAGTCGCTGTCGATGTAGATCGTGCGCTTGAACTCGGTGATGGCCCCGTGAGGGTCGCCCTGCTGCTGGCGGATCACGCCGAGGATGTAGCGGGCGGGGGCCGCAAGCGGGTTGACCGAGAGTGCGGCGTTAGCCTGCGCGGTCGCGGCCTCCAAGTCACCGAGATCGGCGTGGGCGAACGCGGCCACCACGTGCGCGTCGAGCGAGTCCGGGTCCTGCGCCAGTGCGGCGTGCGCCATCTCGAGCGCGCCCGCGGCGTTGGCCTGCTCGAGCATCGCGTGAGCGCGGGCCACCGACTCCGCGGCCGTGCCTGCAGCTCCGTCCGAGGGCGTCGGCGCGGGAACCTCAGCGGCTGGCGCGGACGGGGTGATGGCGCGCGGCGCACGCTCGGCCGGCGCCGCGGGGCGGGCCGTGGAGCGTGCGGTCCGCGACCCGGCTTCGCGCGCGCCCCGATCGCGGCGGGCGACGATGTCGTTGAACGTGAACGTACGCTTGACCTGGGGCTTGCGATACAAGAAGACGCCGTTGATCTCCACCGGCTCGAAGCGATCGGTGATCGAGGTCAACGTCTCCGAGTGTCCGATGAACAGGTAGCCGCCCGGGTTGAGCGCCTCGTAGAAGTTGTCCACGACCCGGCGGGTCGACTCGAGCCGGAAGTAGATGGTGACGTTGCGGCAGAAGATGACGTCCCAGTTGCTCAGCAACGCGAGCGGATACGGCTCCTTGATGAGGTTGTGGAACCCAAAGGAGCACAGGTCGCGCACGCGCTTCACCGGTCGGTGCCCCTCCTTGACGGGCTCGAACCAACGCTGGACGACGCCCTGTTCGAGCGTTGAGAGCGCCCGTGCGGGATAGATGCCGCGCCGCGCCTTGTCCAGCGCCTGCGTCGAGACGTCGCTTCCGTAGACGTCCAGATCCCAGCCCAGCCCGACCAGCGCGGACTCCAGCAGCGTCATCGAAATCGTGTAGGGCTCCTCGCCCGTCGAGCAGCCCGCCGACCATACCCGGAACCGCTTGTTGTTCCGCTTGGCATCGGTGATTTCGGGGATCACGGAGTCGCGCAAGGCGTCGAACTGCGCAGGGAAGCGGAAGAAGCTCGTCTCGTTGATCGTCACGAGATTCATGAGCTCTTTGAACTCGTCGTCATCGTGCGAGAGGACGTCGAAGTAGTCGCCGTAATCGGTGAAGTCGAACCGCGTCGCCCGCGTGACCAGCGAGATGCGCAGCGAGTCGATCTTGCCGTCCTCGAGGTAGATCCCTGAGTGCGCGTGGATCCAGTCGCGGAACAGCTGGAACTCCTCGGTCGTCAGGTCCTTCTTGAGGGCGTCATCGCGCTTCATCGTGACCTCAGTCGGCGAGCCGCTCGCCGGCCGGACCCACCTTCTCCACAAGGCCGCCGGCGTACATGCCATACAGGGTGCGTGCCGTCTCGAAGTCGTTGTAGCCGGTGAGCTCGACGAGCTCGGCCACGCTGCGGCTGCCGTGCAGGTAGCACAGCAGCATCCACTCTTTGGGCTTGAGGTGGATGTCGATGGACTTGGCGCCCGGCGAGGACGCCATGGCGAACCTCGTGTCCAGCGACGGGATCTTCTCGCGGATCTTCTTCCACATGTCGAGCCGCTTCTGCGCGTCGGTCATGACCGACTCCACGCTCACCGCGATCCCGATGTCGGCTTCGGCGCACGTCTCGTCCGGCTCGAACCTCAGCTCGCCCTCTTCCCAGCGAAGCAGGTCGAACAGCGCATCGGACACCTGGTCGCGCACGAAGCCCTCGAGCACCGACGCTTCGAGGTACCCCTCGTCGACGAGGATCTGGCCGAGCTTGCGATCGGCCTTGTCCTTCTTCTGGATCTTCATGAGGCCCTGGGCCTGCCGCAGCTGCTTCTCCGAGACGATGCCGGCCTTGACCAGCCGCTTGCCGGCGGGCTCGACGGCATCCCCGGACGACGCGAACAGGATCTGCCCGTCGCGGAAACAGACCAGCCCGGCGGCGCCGGACCGATCGACGTGGAGCGTGCCCGTCTTCGAGCCGGTCTGCAGCAGCCGGAACATGTCGCTGAGAGAGAAGTCCTTGAGGTTGCCCTCGAGAGCCACGAAGTGCCTCCGCAAGCCGTGTCGGACGAGAAAGTGGGCGCGCGGCACGCCGGTATGCGCGCCGCCTGAGCCACGCTCATGCTACCACGCCCGCTGACGCCCTCAAAAGGCGGGACGAGCCGCCTCGCAAGCGCCCGGAGAGGCGCTAGCGCTGCAGCCCGGAGGCGTGACGCGCGGCCTCGAACGCGGCTCGCAGCCACGCGAGCTCTGCACCGTCCGAGAACCCGCCGTCGTCGGCCACGACCAGGGGGCCGCCCGCAGCCAGTGCGCCCGCATCGGCACCCACCGCCGCCGCGCCCCGCGCCGTGAGGTCGCCCACGCCGATGCCGCCGACGGGCGTCAGTCCGTGAGCGCGCGCCGAGCGCACGCTGGCCGCCATCGTCGCCGCGTCGACCCCTGCGAGGTGTACGGCCGAGAACCCCGCGCGCGCGAGCGCCGGATACAGCGCGCGAACGTCGCCGTCCGAGTGGAAGGCCGCAACGGCGGAACACTCGGCGGCCTCGTGCGCCAGCCTGCGATACGAGGGCATCAGCGCCTCGAGGGCGAAGTCCGGCGACACGAGCCACCCCGACTGCGCGGCCAGGTCGTCGGCGATCACCACCGCCTCCACGCCGAGCGCACAGCCCCGACGCAGGTCGTCGAGCGCATCGTGGAGCGCGCGGTCGAGTGCTTGGGCGAGAGCCCCGGGAGACGTCGCAGTGTCGCGCAGCGTCTGGGCCCAACCCGCGACGTCCGCCACGCGGCCAAGCACCCCCGTGACCGCCCAGACCGCGCCGACTCCCACCGCCGCGAGCGCCCCGACCTGCTCGCCCGCGTGCTCGCTCGACGCGTCGACGAACGCGACGTCGACGCCCAAGGCGACACAGGCCGCTGCTCGCGTCTCGGCCTCGCCCGACACGTCGCTTCCCCAGACGAGCGCCCGCAGTGCCGCAGGCGGCACCCAGGTCAGCGCGCTCGCCATCCCCGGCGCACGACCCGAGATGACCTCCGAGGCGCTAGGCCGGGCCATCGAGCGCCCCTTGCGCCGGGCCATCGGCCGCGAAGCGGGCCCACACCTTCTCGGCCTGAGCGCGCCATGCCGCGGCCGGGTCGGACACGTCGATACCGAAGGAGTCCGCGAGAAAGACGAAGTAGCCGGCGCCGGGGATCCCTGAATCGGCCCTGACGACGAGCGACGCGATCACGACACCGCTGCGCGCGTACTCTTCCTCGTCCACCTCGGCCAGAAGGTCCATGATCCGGCGCGAACGAGCGGGAACCGTCCCGCCAAAGACCCGCAGCGCGACGTCGGCGTAGGTGACCGTCGCACGCTCCCGGGCGGCCTGCTCGAGCATGTCGATCAGCTCACGTTTGTAGCCGTCCCGGCGCTCCTGAGACTGCCGATCGGGTCGTGCCATCGGGTGACCTCCGCGTCGCTCGTACGAATCACCCCGAGTCTACGCCAGGGGCGGCGCGCGGACCCAAGCGCCGAACGAGAGCTACTCGGACAGGCCGAAGCGCGCGCACAGCGCCACCAGGTCGGCGGAGGGCTCGCCGAGCGTGTAGCCCTGGCCCCACTCGAACCCTGCGCGCTGCGCGGCGCCCAACAGCTCGCGGGTCTCGACGAACGCGGCCACCGCCGCCTTGCCCTGTGACTCGATGAGCTCCCTGAGCGCCGCGACGAAGTCACGCGTGGCGTCTTCTGTCGACAGCGCCCGCACGACGGTGCGCGACAGCTTGACCTGCTCGATGTGGGGCTCGCGCAGAAGGACGAAGATCCCCAGCCCGGTGCCGAAGTCGTCGAGCACGAACCGGCAGCCGAGCTGCGAGAGCCGCTCCATCCAGACGCGGCCGCCGCTGAGGTTCGACATCAGGGTGGCTTCGGAAAGCTCGAACACCAGTCTGCCGCGCGCCGCCTCGGACGCCTCGATCGCCTGGAAGACATCGTCGAGCAACGCGTTGTCGCCCAGGTCGCCGGAGGACAGGTTGATCGACACCTGGGCCTTGGGGGCCAGTGCCAGTGCCCACAATGCGAGGTCGACCACCCGCTGGGTGAGACGCGGCATGAGCCCGAGCCGGTCCACGACGCCGAGGAACTCCCCCGGCCCGAGCGTCGGTCCGCCCGGCGTGCTCATCCGGACGAGCGATTCGAAGTAGGCGACCGAGGCGTCACCGAGCCTGACCACCGGCTGGAACACGAGGTGAAAGCCGTCGGACGAGAACGCATCGCGCACGCGGGACGCGAGACGGTCCGGAAGCACGGAGCCGCCCAGCGAGGGCTCCCAGAAGACGATCCGGTCGCGTCCCTCCGCTTTGGCGCGGTACAACGCCGCATCGGCGCGATCGACCGCCACGCGACCGTCGACACCGGGCTCGATGACCGCCACGCCACCCGACAGTCCCAGCCGGTACTCGCGCGCGCCCGACACGAACTCCTCGCTGGCCGCCGCTGCGCGGATGCGCTGCGCCGTCTCCATCGCCTCGTCCGCATCCGCATCCTCGATCAGGATCGCGAACTCGTCGCCGCCGATCCGCGCCAGCAGATCGGATCCGCGCACGTGGGTGCGCATCAGCATCGAGAGGTTGACGAGGGCCTGGTCGCCGTCAAGATGACCGCGGTCGTCGTTGTAGACCTTGAGGTGGTCCATGTCGAGCAACACCAGTCCCGTGGACACGCCGCGCCCAGCCCGGGCCACCGCTCTGTCCAGCGCCTCCTCGAACGCGCGACGGTTGTACAGGCCGGTCAACGGGTCGTGACCTGCGAGGAAAGCGAGCCTGTTCTCTTCGCGCCGCTGCACCGTCACGTCCCAGCAGACGAGCAGCGCGCCGCGACAAACGCCCTCTTCGACAACGGGGTTGAGTGACGCCAGAAGGACGCACGCTGAGCCGTCGGCCCGGCGCGCGCCGAACTCGACCTCGCCGGCGCGGACGCACTCGAGCACCGGACCGATCACCCGGCGGACCCGCTCGCGGTCGTCGGTGAGTACGGGGGCCAACCACTCCCATTGGCCATGGGCGACCTCGCCCATCACGTGGTTCCACGCCGCATTGGCGTAGATGGCACATCCGTCGGAGTCGACGGCGAGGCAGGGCAAAGCGACGTGTTCCGCGAAGCCCACGGGCTGGCCAAACGCGTCCGCTGATCCGGAAGCCTGCGCCATGCGCCGGTCACCCCCCTCGCCACGTGCCTATCGACCGTCCCCGCTCCTGTATTCCCGTCGGACGCAAAAGAGCAGCCGCTGCGCGTGCAGCGGCTGCTCTTCAGACGGGCGCACTTGTGGTGCAGTGCGCCCGGACACGTGGCTGGTGGAGGCGGCGAGAGTCGAACTCGCGTCCACAACAGGCCCCTGGGAGGCATCTCCAGGCTCAGTCACCGGAGTTGTCTTGGCGTACGGCGCTGTCCGGTGACCCGCGACGCCGATGCCATGGCGGTTCGATCTTTCGCAGCTGCATACCGCCTACGTCAGCTGCGGCAATCCCCTGAAATGGCGCCTACACGGTGATGGGGATCTGCACCGTTCGGCGTCGCTGCACTATTTAGGCAGCGAGGGCGAAGTCATTGTCGACGCTTGAGCGTCATTACCCCTGTTTAACGAGGTGAGGAGACCTCGACCTGCTTCCTCCCTCAAACCTGTCATGTCGAAACCAGTCGCCCCCACGTGTGGTGGCACTCGTCGGTGTCAAGGTACTTCGCCCCGGAAAGCCGGGTGGTGCGCAGGTAAGTATACCCGGGTGGCTGGCCCCGGTCAGTAGAGCAACGACCGTACCGTCAGGAACGAGCGGCGTCGCGACGAGCGCGCACCCCTGAGCCGGCCCAAGAGCCGAACAGGACCGCGGCCGCATCGCCGACGACGAACGCCGCAGCGAGCCCGGCAAGCGCCGGGCTTGAGACCAGCTCGCCTATGAACAGGACCGCGACGGCGACGACGGGCACGACCGCTATCAGCGCCACCAGCTTCCACGCCTCGGGCGCCAGCGCCCCGGCGATGAGGCCGAGCAGGAAGAAGATGGCCACCGAGACCGCGAGGGCCACGATCCGCTGGAAGAAGGGACCGTCGGCCAAGAGTGCGGGCCCGGCGGTCAGAAACGCGGTGATGCCCGCAACCAGGAACGCCGCCAGCGCGGTGACCACCACTCGAAGCGACTGGCCGGACATCACTACTGCCCCTTCTGGCGATCGCGCATCGCGCGCTCTACATCTCGCTGCTGGTCGCGCTTGGCGATGGTGTCACGCTTGTCGTAGAGCTTCTTGCCGCGCGCCAGACCGAGCTCCACCTTCGCCTTGTTCTGCGCGGTGAAGTAGATGCGCAGCGGCACGAGCGTGTAGCCGCGCTCCTTGGTCTTGCCGATCAGGTAGCGGATCTCCTTCTTGTGAAGGAGCAGCTTGCGAGCGCGGTCGGTGTCGACGTTCGCACGATTGCCGTGGCTGTACGGTGAGATGTGGACGTTGTGCATCCACACCTCGCCCTTCTTGACCGAGGCGAAGGAGTCACGCAGCGACGCACGGTTCTCTCGCAGTGACTTGACTTCCGTGCCGGTGAGCACGATACCGGCCTCGAAGGTCTCCTCGACGAAGTAGTCGTGATAGGCCTTCTTGTTGTTTGCGATTACCAGTTCCTCGCGCGCCATCGCGCTCACCTCCCTTCTGTGTCGCACCATGGTATCCCACGGCGACCCGGTTTTCTGTTAGGATTCCTTAAGGGGAGGACGAGATGGGTCGTACTGCATCGATCGCAATAGCACGCACACTGCTGACGGGGGTCGGCGGGGCGATGATACTGACCGGCCTGGTGGTGCTGCTCGCATCGTCGGTCATCCACGCGAATCCGGCGCACGCTGCGGCCGCGCTGGCGATGGGCGCCGGCATCGCGGCACTGCAGGTCTTGCGTCGCGTCGACCAGTCGGCGCTCGACACCCCGTGGCGCGGCATCGTGCGCCTCACCGACACCGCATCGCTTGCGGTGCTGCTCGTGACCACGTTCGTCCCACTCGCCATCCTCGCTTCGCACGGTGAGCAGTGGTACGACCTCGCGGCGCTTGGCGGGATCCTCGTGGTCTGGGCGCGCGTGCTCGATGCCCTCGTCGCGGACTACCGGCGGATCATCCCGACACTCGCCGCCTACACGGCGCTGTGGCTCCCCGTGGTGACCCTGCACCCGAGCCAGATGCAGATCGCCGTCGTGGCCGCAGCCATGGCCGCCGGCATGCTCTGCATCCCGGTGCTGCGCCGGGCGCTGCTCGGCGTGCCGCGGCAGTACCGGTTGCTCTCGAGCTGGCGCAGAAGCTGAAGGCCTAGGCGGACGCCTTGGCGTCAGGGCCCAGCGGCGGTGCGGCGGGCGATGTCGTCATCGTGTTGCGCGCCAACTTGCGCATCCTGATCCACAACGCCGAGCCGGCGAACACGGCCACCCACATGAAGGCGTGCTTCACCATGAGCGCGGTGAACAGGTACTTGTTGCTCGGGTCGGCCATGTTCCACTCGACCTGCTGGAAGAAGATCGTACGCGGGATGCCGCCCACGATGATCCAGACGATCGAGAACACCGCGACCTTGGTCAACACCGGGTACAGGCTCGCGAACCAACGGCGGGCGTCCGGCCCCTGCTTCTCCACTTCCCTGCCGAGCAGCCACAGGATCACCGCGCTCGAAAGCAGCATGGCGGTCGCCACGTCGTGGAAGTAGTTGTTCATGATGATGAGAACCTTTGCCAAGGGCGAAAGCATCATCGGGAGGCCACCTCGATCTGTCGGGACTGCTCGAGTACGTTACGGTCGTGCTCGCGCGCGAACTCCTTGAACGCGCGGCCCTGAGGATACTGCACCATCCACGACGTGATGTGCGACATCGGAAAGCCCTTGGCACCGATGCGCGGGATGCGCCGCAGGATACGCGGGATGGTGAACAGGTCGGCCCGCAGCCGCAAGATCGCCTCTTCGCGCACCTCGGGTGTCATCGCGGGGTCATCGTGATAGAACGCCGCGTGGTTGCCGTCGTAGAGGTCCCAGTCCATGTCTGGTATCAGGTGAGGGCGGTAGTCTTCGTAGAGCTGGGTGCCGGGAAACGGCGTGGTCATGACGGGATGCGCCGAGATGTCGAGCTCGTCACACAGCTCGAGGATGCGCGAGAAGTCGGCGAGCGAATCGGCCCGGCTCCCCACCATCACGAACAGCATCACCTCGATGCCGTGGTCGCGAATGCGCTGGATCGCCTCGATGCGCGCCTTGCCCTGCTTGCGCGTCGCCCTGAGCTCCTCGAGCACCGCGGGGTTGGCCGACTCGAAGCCCACCATCGCCGCGGTCATCCCCGCGCGGCGGGCCGAGTCGAGCAGCTCGTCGGCACGCGAGTGCTGCAACGTGACGAGATCGCCGGAGCCGAACCACCACTTGCCGTGGACCTGCTGCGCCATCTCCTTGTACAGCTCGATCGACCGGTTGACGTTGACGCCCCACACGTTGTCGTCGATGTTCCAGAACATGCGCTTCTTGCTCGCGGCGACCTCGGCGACCACCTCATCGATCGGCCGCATCCGCACGACGTGACCGAAGTTCTCGTGGACCGAGCAGAACGCGCACGAGTGCGGACACCCGCGGCTCGTGAAGAAGCTGCCGAACGCGTAGAAGTCCGGGAGCAGATCGGTGCGCGGGTGCGGGAGGTTCTCGAGCGGAGCGAACGGCCCGTCGTAGCGGGGCTTGAGGCGGTGCTCGCGCGCGTCGGTGAGGATCTCGGACCAGACGGTCTCGGCCTCGCCCACCAAGATGGTGTCGGCGTGCGCGGCGGCCTCGTCGGGAAGCGCGTGCACGTGGATTCCGCCGAGCAGGACCCGGATACCCCGGGCGCGCAACGCGTCTGCGGTGCGGTACGCCCAGGGAGCCTGCGGCGTCAGAACGGTGATGCCGACGAGGTCCGCGTCACAGCGATCGAGATCGAACGTCCGCTTGTTGGCGTCGACGAGCGTGACCTCGTGCTCGCCGGGCTGGACGAAGTCGGTGAGGCCCGCGAGATACTCAAGGACCGGCGGCGCGATGGGCAAACCCTTGGACTTCTGGCCGCCCTCGCCGAACGGGGGGCTGATCAACGTGATCTTCACGGAGAAGCGTTCCTCTCATCGCACCTGGTCGGACCCGACTCGTTGCGGCGGGCCGCAACAGCCCACACCATTGCGGAGTGTATCGGCTGCCGGCGTCCCCAACTTGAAGCCGGCCGCCCCATCGGGGACGGCCGGCTCACTGCGATTCTTGTGCCGTCGCACGCGCGACGCGCGGCGAAGGGTCTGAGGGCGCTACGGCGTGAAGTCCGTGCCCGGCTTCAGATCGAGAAGGAAACGGGTCAGCAGCTTCACCGCGGCCTCGAGGTCCTTGAGCGCCAGCACCTCGGTGGGCGTGTGCATGTAGCGCAGCGGGACGCTCACGAGCGCGGCGGCCTTGCCCCCGCGCGCGAGCTGGATCGCGTTGGCGTCGGTGCCCGTGCCGCGCGGCTCGCCGCCGATCTGGAACGGCACCTTGGCCTTCTCGGCCGCCTTGACGAGCAGGTCGAACACGACCGGGTTGATGTTGGGGCCACGCGCGATGACCGGCCCGCCGCCGAGGACGAACTCGCCGTGCTTGCGCTTGTCGATGTCGGGATAGTCCGTGGCGTGGCAGACCTCCACGGCGATACCCACGTCGGGGTCGACGCTGAAGGCGCTGGTCGTTCCGCCGCGCAGGCCGATCTCCTCTTGCACCGTGGCGGCAGCGACGACCGCACCCGGCGCTCCGCCCGCAGCCGCGACCTCCTCGAGAACGCGTGCGGCGATCCAGGCGCCCATCTTGTCGTCGAACGCGCGGGAGACGGCGAGGCCGTCGCCGAACTCCTCGTAGCCGACGCCGAAGGTGATCGGGTCGCCGACGCGCACCTGCTTCTTGACGGCCTCGGCAGACAGCCCCAGATCGATGAAGAGCTTGTCGATCTTGGTGACGTTCTTGCGCTCGTCGTCCTCGATGAGATGGATGGGCTTGCGGCCCATGACACCGAGAAGCGGGCCCTGTGACGTGTGGACCTGCACGCGCATGCCGGGGAGGATCGCGGCGTCCACGCCGCCGATGGCGGCGAACGCGATGAAGCCCTCCGGCGTGATGTAGTTGACCATCATGCCGATCTCATCGATGTGCCCGGCCAGCATGACCGACACACCGTCCTTCTTGCCGTCCAGGGTCGCGTGCACCGAGCCCATGACGTTGGTCTCCACGGTGCTGGCGACCGGCGCCATCCGCTCGCGGAACAGCTTGGCCGCCGGCTGCTCGTAGCCGGAGGGAGAGGGTGCCTCGACGAGGTCTTTGAGGAACTGGATGTCCTTCTTCTGCATACAGATGCCTCCCGGATGTATAGGGACGATTGCGCCAGTGTAGTGGTACCCGAACGAGCGCGCCAACCGGCGACGTCAGGGCGCAAGCAGCTCGCCGATCGCACCGCCCATCGCCCCTAGTCCTGCGGCGTCGATGGCGCCGATACCGCTGCGCATCACCGCCCGCCGCGTCGCCGGGCCGTAGATCAGCGAGGACTTGCCGATCTTGGCGAGGACCTCCGCAGTGACCGGCGCGAGCGCGCGGCGATAGCGCGCCCCAGCGCCCTCAAGCCCCCACCCGGCGGCATCCGCCAGCGCTGCGGCACTGCGCAGCGCGTAGCTGATGCCTTCTGCCGAGCTCGGGCTTATCAGTCCTGCGGCCTCCCCCACCAACATCACCCGATCGTCGCCCAGCACGAGGTGCGCCGGACGCTTCGCACGAAAGACCATGGCCGAGGTCCGCGACAGCTCCGCACCGAGCCGGAAGCCGCTCGAGACGGCCGCATCGACGAACCGGTCGAACCGGGCAGCCACGCCGGGCCCGACCGGCAACGCGACACCGGCCAGCGTCGTGTCGCCTTTGGGGATGACCCACCCGTAGTAGTCGGTGATGCTTGAGTCGAACAGCGCACCGTAGTGAGCCGGCGCGGACGCTCCCGCGAAGACCGCTTGCACGGCCGCGTAGCGCGCCGGAAGCCCCCGACTCGCGAAGGCGGCCCGGCGAACGAACGACGCGGCGCCATCCGCGCCCACCACCAGACGCGCGCGGACGGCGGCGCGCCCGCCTGACGCCGTGGAAAACGACAGCATCGTCGAGTCGCCCTCCCGCTCCAGCCGGTTCAGGCGCCAGCCAAAGGCGGTCTGAACCTGCGACGGCACGAGAGAGACGAGCCAGCGGTCGAAGGCCGCGCGCTCGACGTTGACGTAGTGCCGCTGGTAGAGCCGCTCGAGTCCCGCGTCCCGGTCGACGGTGCGCACCGCGAACAGCTGGGGGCCAGAGAGCACGTCGGCGGGCACCCCGAGCCCTTGGCGCGCGAGCTCGCGTTGCGCCGCCGGCGCGAGCAGCCCGCCACACGACTTCTGCTTCCCGTCCGTGCCCGGCCGGGTGTCGTCGAACCTCTCGTCCACGAGAAGGACCCGGTACCGAGCAGACATCAGACGGGCGAGGGTCGCTCCCGCCGGTCCCGCTCCCACGATGCAGACGTCGAACATGCCGCTCCCTCCATCGGTCGATGAGACCAGCATGCAGTGAGCGACGCGGCCGGGGGCCGCGCTGTTCCCGGGAGGTTGTGTCGGCGTTGCCCGCGCGTCATCGACAGGCCTGAGCTGGGTCAGGCGAGTTCGAAGTCGATCCGCGCCTCGGTCGTCGACACGTTGCTGATGCGAACGCTGATCGCCTGACCGAGGCGGTAGCTCGCACCGCCACTCTCGCCGTGCAAGGCGAAGTGGGTCGCGTCGTAACGGAAGACATCGCGGCCCAGCGAATCGACGTGCACCAGGCCCTCGGCGGTGTTCGCGAGCTGGACGAACAGCCCGTAGGAAGCGACCCCGGTGATGACACCCTCGAAGACCTCGCCCACATGCTCGCTCATGAGCTCGCACAACTTGAAACGCACCGAGTCGTCCTCGGCCATCGCGGCCTCGCGCTCCATGAACGAGGCGTGCTCGGTGAGCCAGGTGAGCTCGGGGACCATGTGCACGGTGTCGGGGTCGGTCTCCAGCGTCGAGCGCAGCTGCGCTTTGAGGAGCCGGTGGACGATGAGGTCGGGGTAGCGGCGGATCGGTGAGGTGAAGTGCGTGTACGCCTCGCTCGCCAGACCGAAGTGGCCCTGCAGGTAGTCCACGTAGCGGGCGCGTTCGAGCGCACGCAGCAGCAGCGAGTTGATGAGCAGCTTCTCCGGGCGGTCGTGGGCGAACGCGATGATGCGCTGGAACGTGGCCGGCGAGGCCCCGTGAACGTCTTTGATCGGGTAGTCGAACTCCTTGAGCACGACCGCCACGTGGCCGAGCGCATCCGGGTCCGGGTTCTCGTGGATGCGATACACCATCGGGGCCTTGGCGTCTCGCATGTGCCGCGCGACGACCTCGTTGGCGGCGATCATCGCCTCTTCGATCATGCCGGTGGCCTGGGTGCGCTCCCGTAGCCGCACCTCGAGCGGCTTGCCGTCCTCGTCCAAGACGACCTTGGCCTCGACGGTCTCGAACTCCAGGCCGCCGCGCGCGACACGCCGCTCCTCGAGCTTGCCGGCGACGCGGGCGAAGTCGGGCAGCGCCGTACGCGCCTGCTCCGACGTGAACGGCTCGTCGCCACCAAGCATCCGCTGGACCTGCCCGTAGTTGAAGCGCTCGTCGCTGACGATGACGCTCGGGAAGATCTCGTAGCGGACGATGGAGCCGTCCTTGTCCAAGAACATGTCGACGGTGAAGGTCACGCGGCCCTCACCCGGATTGAGCGAGCAGATGCCGTTGGAGAGCTCCTCGGGCAGCATGGGCAGCACCCGGTCCACCAGGTAGACGCTCGTGGCGCGCAGCCGGGCCTCCTCGTCGATGGGCGAGTCCCAGGGCACGTAGTGGCTGACGTCAGCGATGTGCACGCCCAAGCGCGTCAGCCCGTCCACGTGGTCGATCGAGATCGCATCGTCGAAGTCGCGCGCGTCGACGGGGTCGATCGTGAAGGTGTAGCGGTCGCGGATGTCGCGACGGTCGGGCTCGCGCGCGAGGGACTCGTCCACGTCGAGACGGACGGCGGCGGCCGCGTCGAGCACGTCTTGCCCGAACTCGGTGCGCAGTCCGTGCTCGCGGATCGTGATCTCGATCTCGATGCCGGGGTCACCTTCGCGACCCACGATCTCCTCGATGGCGCCCTGCGCGGGGTTGTGGCGCGTCGGATACGCGGTGAGGCGGGCAACGACGATGTCGCCGGTGGTCGCCTCGCCGATGAGCGCGGGCGCGATGAAGACGTCGGTCTTGATGCGCCGGTCGGCGGGGATCACGATGCCGATCGCGCCGTGCTTCTCGAAGCGCCCGACGACCGTGGTGTTCGCGCGCTCGAGAACGCGCAGCACCTGCCCGCTGCGGCCCTGCTTGCCACGCTTCGTGTCGGGGCGCACGACGACCGTGTCGCCGTGCATCGCACCGCCGGTGTCGCGCGCTGCGATGTAGAAGTCACCGTCCGGCGCGTCCACGAACCCGTAGCCGCGACGCGTCATCGTGATGCGGCCGACGATCTGACCCGAACGGCGGCCCTTGCCGGGCTTGCTCTGTCGCTGTCGGCCCACACGCTCTCCCCTCGCCGTCCGTCGCTTCGAGTCTACCGCACAGCGCCGCACAGGGCGGGGTGTCAGGCTACGGTGGTAGAATCCCCGAAACGAACGCTCCCACGTATGGAGTCGCCATGGACCCCCTTCATCCCCTCGCACCCTGTCTCATCGGTCGCGGCACCGTCGCCGGCTACCGTGACATGCTGCGCGCGCTCGAGACGCTCGAGTCCGTGGACTACCGCTTCAACGTGCACGGCGAAGCGATGGAGGAGGGCCAGGCCACGCTCGTCAAGCTGATGGCCGACCCGGAGTCCTCGACGCTGATCGTGAACGGGTGCCTGTTCCTCAACGTCGCGTCGTTCCGCTTTCTCGACTTCGAGCAGACCACCGAGGGCCGCTGGCTGTTCACGCTGCACGGCGACGGCTCGACGCTCGAGCTCCTCGCGGTCCCCGACTCCGATGACGACTCGGAGCCCACGCGGCCTCACCTGCTGCTTGAAGAGGTCGCGCCCGACTTCGACGCTTTGATCGCGCTCGATGACGACATGGACGACGAGGACTAGCGAGCCTGCGTAGACAACGAAACGAGAAGCGGCCCCGGACATCGTCCGGGGCCGCTGTGCTTCTCGGGTGCAGCGCTCGCTACTTCTGCGCCTTCTTGGCGAGCTCGAGCGCCTTGATCAGCTGGATGTCGGTCTTGGGATCGTCCTGCTTCTCGCGATCCATCTCGACCTTCACGTCGGGCTGGAGGCCCTTGCCGTTGATCGCACGGTTCTTGGGGGTCAGATAGTGCGCCGTCGTGAACTTGACCGCACCACCGAACGAGGTGTCGCGGATCGACTGCACCGAACCCTTGCCAAAGCTCTTCACGCCGACGAGCGTGGCGCGGCCGTAGTCCTGCAGCGCGCCGGAGACGATCTCGGACGCCGAGGCGCTGTTCTCGTTGATGAGGACCACGAGCGGGGCGTCGGTGACGGTGTCACCGGTGGTGCGGTAGTCGACCGGCTTGCGGTTGCGCTCGTCGACACGCACGACCACGCCGCTCGGGACGAACAGCGAGGTCACCGAGACCGCCTGGTCGAGCAGCCCGCCCGGGTTGTCACGCAGGTCGAGAACGAACGACTTCGCGCCCTTGCCCTCGAGCTCCTTGATGGCCTTGGCGATGTCGTCGGTCGAGGCGGCGTTGAACTGGTAGAGGCGCACGTAGCCGACGGTGCCCTTCAGCTCGCTCTCGATGTTGGGGACCTTGATGGTGGCGCGGGTCACGTCGAACGTGTACTCCTTGCCGCCATGCGCGGGGACCCCGGCCGGCGCACCCTTGGGCGGGCGCGTCATCGTCAGGGTGACCTTGGTGCCCTCCTTGCCGCGAACGCGCTTGATGACCTCCTCGGTCGTCCACTTGTCGCGCTTGACGCCGCCGATGACCGTGAAGATGTCACCGGCCTTGATGCCGGCCTTCTCCGCCGGCGTGCCCTTGTAGACCTCGACGACGTAGGCGGTGCCGTCCTTCTCGCCGAGCACGACGCCGATGCCGCCGAACTCGCCGTTGCTCTCCTCTTCGAACGCCTTGAGGTGCTCGGGGTCGAAGTACATGCCGTACTTGTCACCGCTCGCCTCGATCATGCCGTTGATGGCGCCGGCGGTCGCCGACGTCTCGCTCGGCGGCACGAGTGCCTCGCGCTGCAGCAGCCGGTTGACCTCTTCGACGTGCGCGCCCAGGGCGCTTTGTCCACTGGCGGCCGAGGCCACGCTTTGGCCGGGCACGAGCTGGCTGGTCGCATAGCCGCCGATGAAACCGACCGCGGTCAGGATGACCGCCAGGCTCACGGCGAGTACGACCTTGATGGTCTTGTTCATGTATGTGGGCTTTCTTCGGGTGCGCGGGTTGCGCGGGTTAGACCTTCAGATACCTGCGCATCGCAAGTCCCGAGCCAAGCAGGCCGATCAGCACGCCGGCGACCACGAGGGCCACGGCGATCTGGGTCATCGCGCCGCCCGAGAGCGTCACCGCCATGAACGGCAGTGCCTCTTTCAGGCGCGGAAGGATGGCGGCCTGCAGGCCCACGATCGACAGGATCGCGAGCGATGCACCGATGAGTGCCTGGAGCACGCCCTCCAGCAGAAACGGCGTGCGGATGAACCAGTTGCTGGCGCCCACGAGACGCATGATCGCGATCTCCTTGCGCCGCGCGTAGATCGCCAGCCGGATCGTGTTGTTGATGAAGATCAGCGAGACGATACCGAGCATCAGGACGAACACGACCTCGATGACGCGGATGACGCGCGTGAACGCGAACAGCTTGTCGACGATCTGCTGGCCGTACTTGAGCGACTCCTCGGGATCGTCGGGACGATCGGCGACTTTGAGGAACAGCTCGGTCTTCTTGATCTGCGCGACCATGTCAGAGACGGTGCGCGGGTCCTTGAGCGTGACGTCGAGCGAGGCCGGCAGCGGGTTGCCCTCGAGCTGCTCGATGATCTCGGGCGACTGCGCCATGTCCTTCTTGAACTTCTGGAGCGCCTCGTCCTTGCTCGTGTAGTCCACGCCGGCGACGAGCTTGTTGTCGAGAAGCTGCTGCTGTAGCGCGTTGACGTCCTCGGTCGCCGCGCCGTCCTTGAGGAACACCTGGATGGTGACCTTGTCCTCGACCGACTGGACGACGCTGTTGACCACGACACCGGTGACGAGGAACACGCCCACGAGAAGCAGCGACAGGTAGATCGTCAGCACGGCACCGATGGACATGACCCAGTTGCGCCGGAAGTTCTGAACCGACTCCCGGACGAAGTAACCCGCATTAATCGACATAGCCGTACACCCCTCGGTCCTGGTCGCGGATGACGCGGCCGCCCTCGAGGGCGATGACGCGACGGCGCATGTTGTCGACCATGTCACGGTCGTGCGTCGCGACGAGCACCGTGGTGCCCGTCTTGTTGATGCGCTCGAGCAGCTTCATGATGCCGAGCGACGTCTGGGGATCGAGGTTACCGGTCGGCTCGTCGCACAGAAGCAGCGGCGGCCGGTTGACGAAGGCGCGCGCGATGCTCACGCGCTGCTGCTCGCCACCGGAGAGCTCATCGGGATAGTTGTCGATCTTCTCCTCGAGGCCCACGAGGCGAAGGACCTCGGGAACCTGCGTGCGGATGACGTGCTTGGACTTGCCGATGACCTCGAGCGCAAAGGCGACGTTCTCGAAGCAGGTCTTGTTGGGGAGAAGCTTGAAGTCCTGGAAGACGCAACCCATGTTGCGGCGCAAGTACGGGACCTTCCAGTTCTTGAGCTTCACGAGGTCTTGCCCCGCGACGATGATCTGTCCCTTGTTGGGGACGAGCTCTCGCAGCAACAGCCGGATGAAGGTCGACTTGCCGGAGCCCGAGTGGCCCACGAGGAAGACGAACTCGCCCGACGCGATCTCGACGTTGCAGTCGTAGAGCGCAGGCTTTTCTGCGACGTAGAACTTGCTCACGTTGCGCATGCTGATCATCGCAGGCCCCGTGCGGGGCGACGGTGCGACGTCCGGCACGGTGGCCGGTGTGACGTACGGGTCAGTCAAGGGATGCTCCGTTTCAAATGCGACGATTCCCGGGGCACAGTCTACCAAACACCTTGCCGACAACCCCGCTCGGGGGCGTGGAGAGTGTATGGTTTCGGACCGCGGCGCCCTACCCGAGCAGCTCGCGGGCGGCGGCTGCGATGTGCGTCGCCGTCAGCCCGAAGTGCTCCATCAGCTCGGCGGGCTCGCCGGAGGTGCCAAAGGTGTCGGCGACTCCCACGCGACGGGTCGGCACCGGACAGACCTCCGAGAGGACCTCGGAGACCGCCGAGCCCATGCCACCAAGGACCGAGTGCTCCTCGGCGGTCACGATACGCCCGGTCTTGGTGACGCTGGCGACCAGTGTCGCCACGTCGAGCGGCTTGACGGTCGCGACGTCGATGACCTCCGCGGAGATGCCCTCCTCGGCGAGCAGGTCGGCCGCCTTGAGCGCCTCAGGAACCTCGACGCCGCAGGCGGCGATCGTCACGTCGGTCCCCTCGCGCAGCACATAGGCGCGTCCGACCTCGAACTCGAAGCCCTCCGGATAGACCTCCGGGACACCGACGCGACCGAGGCGCACGTAGAACGGGCCCGGCGTCGTCGCGGCCGCGCGCAGAGCGGCCTTGGCGGCGTTGTAGTCGCTCGGAACCAACACGCGCATGTTGGGCAGGACGCGCATGAGCGCGATGTCCTCGAGCATCTGGTGGCTGCCGCCGTCGGGGCCGACCGTCACGCCCGCGTGCGTGGGAGCGAGCTTCACGTCGAGCGATGAGTAGCACACGGTGTTGCGCACCTGGTCGTAGGCACGGCCGGTGGCGAAGACCGCGAACGAGCCGGTGAATGCGACCTTGCCGGAGACGGCGAGGCCGGCGGCGACGTCGATCATGTTCTGCTCGGCGATCCCGACGTTGAAGAAGCGCTCGGGATACGCGTCGGCGAGCTTGGCCGTGGTGGTCGACTTGGACAGGTCCGCCTCGACGGCGACGACATCGACGCCCTC
>CAZCRB010000016.1:0-3446 GCA_964500985.1 uncultured Eubacteriales bacterium | reverse complement strand
CCGTGGTGGTCGACTTGGACAGGTCCGCCTCGACGGCGACGACATCGACGCCCTCACGGGCGAGCTCTACGAGCGTGTCGCCAAACGCTTCACGGGTTGCTTTGGCCATCAGTGACTCTCCTTGATGAGTGACGGACTACGCGGCTAGAGCAGCGGTAGGACGAACAAGGTCCGAAGGCTCACGGTCACGAGAGCTCCTCGAGGGCCTGCGCGGTCTCCTCGGCGGACGGCGCCTTGCCGTGCCAGCCCGCGTTGTCCTCCATGAACGAGACGCCCTTGCCCTTGACGGTGTGTGCGACCACGACGGCCGGGCCCTGCGTCCAGGCACGGGCAGCCTGGAGCGCCTCGTAGACCGCGGTGACGTCATGACCATCGACCTCGTAGGCCTGCCAGCCGAACGCGGAGAACTTGCTCGCGATCTCGCCGAGGCACATGACGTCGGTGCACGCGCCGTCGATCTGCAGTCCGTTGTCGTCGACGATGGCGACGAGGTTGGACAGTCCGTGGTGCGCCGCGAACATCGCCGCCTCCCACACCTGGCCTTCCTGCAGCTCGCCGTCGCCCATCAGGCAGAAGACCGCGCGATCGCGCTCGACGTTGTCGGGAAGCTGGCCGCCACTGAGGCCGAGGGCGAGACCGGACGCGATCGAGAGCCCCTGGCCGAGAGATCCCGTCGAGACCTCGACACCCGGCGTCTTCTTCGAGTCGGGGTGGCCCTGCAGCATGGAGCCGAGCTTGCGCAGCGTCTGCAGGTGGTCGCGGCCAAAGTAGCCCGCCTCGGCGAGTGCCGCGTAGAGGACCGGGCCCGCGTGCCCCTTGCTGAGGACGAAGCGGTCGCGCGCCGGCCAGTCCGGCTGTGCCGGGTCATGGTGCAACACGCCGCCGAAGTACAGCGTGGCGACGATGTCGGCTGCGGAGAGTGAGCCGCCCGGGTGGCCGCTCCCGGCCTCGGCGATCATCTCGACGATGTCGCGGCGCATCAGCCGCGCCATGTTCGCGACGTGATCTGCGTCGAACGCTGGCATCATGAAGTCCTCATTTCTTTGAAGCCCTCTCCGATGGTTTCGTGCACGTCACTTATGGTCACCATGGCGGTCGAGTCTATCGCCGCCACGATCGACTTCAAGTCATCGAGCTCGTTGCGCGAGATGACCACGAACAGCATGCCACGCGGCTCGCCCGTCCAGCACCCCGTCGCCTCGATCCGCGTCGCGCCGCGGCCCATGTCATGCGTGATCGCATGCGCGATCGGCTCCCACTTGTCCGAGATGATCCAGACGGCCTTCTCGACGGCGATGCCCTCGAGCACGAGGTCGATGGTGGCGGACCCGACGAAGATGGCCACGGCGCCGTACAAGGCGAGCTTCGGGCCGAACGCGAGCCCGGCCAGGACCGTGACCGCGGCGTCGACGACCAGCATGATCTGACCGACACCGAACGGGAGCTTGCGCGAGAGTAGCTGGGCGATGATGTCGGTGCCGCCGGTGTTGCCGCCCGCCTTGAACACCATGCCCATGCCCAAGCCGCTCAAGACGCCGCCGTAGAGTGCGGCGAGCAGCAGGTCGTCGCCGGCCAGGGTGGGCGTGACGCGACCGAGCACGTCGATGAAGATCGAGAGCGCGAAGATCCCGTACAGCGTCTTGGCGATGTAGGTCAGCCCGCGCTGCTTGACCGCGATGGCCAGCAACACGCCGTTCATGAGCAGCATCTGGATGCCCACGGTCAACGTGATCCCAAAGTTGTCCTGGAGCACGTAGTAGATGACCGTCGCAAGACCGGACACGCCGCCGGCCGCGATCTTGTTGGGGATCAGGAACGCATCGAGCGCCCACGCGGTGAGGCCGATGCCGATCGTCATCAGTGCGTAGTCGCGGAAGGGGCGACTGCGAAGTACTCGTTCCACGACCATGGCTACCCCCGCCCCCCGTCGCCGTCCGCACCGGGCACATCAGGAGCCCCGGCACCCGCGGGCCAGTCCCATGCGCCTCCCGCGTCCAGTCGCGGACGTTCGCGCTTCGCGAGCAGGAACTCGAGCACGGAGGCCGCATCACGGTTGATCAGGCGCTCCTCGGTGATGCCGAGCTCGGCCGCCACCTCCGCAGCTGCATCGATGCGACCGATGTGCAAAGCGTAGTGCGCATCCGAGCCGATGGCTATGGGCGCGCCCGCATCGCGCGCGGCTTGCGCGAACTCGCGCTCGCGGGCGGCACTGCTCGAGCGGGCGCTCGTGGGCGCGAACGAGTGGTCGTTGAGCTCGAGGATCACGCGGTGGCGAGCGGCCGCCTCGACCACGGGCTCCAGGTCGAGCGGGAACTCGTCGTGATTGCCGGGGTGGGTGATCTGATCGACCCACGGGTTCTGGATCACGCGCAGCATCGCCTCGGTGTTCTTGACGACGTCACGCTCGTCGTAGCCGGTCAGCGGATGGAAACCCACGGAGACGAAGTCCATGAGCTTGAGCAACTCATCGGGCAGGTCGATGCCGTTGTCCGAGGACTGGGACGGGTTGGCCTCGCAGCCCTTCAGGACGCGGACGCCGTTGAGCACGCTCGGCGCGACCTTGAGGTTCCAGAAGTACCACGGATGCGCGCCCTGGGGCACCGTCGGACCGTGGTCGGTGATCGCGATGAGCTCGATGCCCTTTGCCGCGGCGGCAAGGGCGTTTTCCGTGAGTGTCGAGTAGGCGTGACCCGAGGCGACCGTGTGGGTGTGAAGATCCGCGAGCAGCCGCACTCCCTACTCCCCGCCCGCAGAGGTCGCGACCGCCGCGCCTTGCTCTTCGGCCACCCGCCAGCGATGGAATCCGACGACGAACTCGTCGATGTCGCCATCGAGAACGGCGTCCACGTTGCCGGTCTCTATGCCGGTGCGCACGTCTTTGACCAGCTGATACGGGTAGAGCACGTAGTTGCGGATCTGGCTGCCAAAGGAGATCTCGCGCTTGGGGCCGCGCAGCTCGTCGAGCTCGGCGTCGCGCTTGGCCTTCTCCAGCTCGTAGAGCCGCGAACGCAGGATCTGCATCGCGGCGTCCTTGTTCTTGTGCTGCGACTTCTCGTTCTGGCACGTCACGACCAGGCCGCTGGGCAGGTGGGTGATGCGCACCGCGGAGTCCGTGGTGTTGACCGACTGGCCACCCGGTCCGCTCGAGCGGTAGACGTCGATACGCAGGTCTTCCTCGCGGATGTCGACGTCGACGTCGTCGGGCAGCACGGGCAGGACCTCGACACCGGCGAACGTCGTCTGGCGCCGCTTCTTCTCGTCGGTCGGGCTGATGCGGACCAGGCGATGCACGCCCATCTCCGAGAGGAGCATGCCGTAGGCGTTGCGGCCGTGGACCGTGAACGTCGCGCGGTCGATGCCGAGCTCGACGCCGGCGGGCGCATCGTTGAGATCGAGCTTCCACTTCTTGCGCTCGCAGTACTTGGTGTACATGCGCAGCAGCATCT
>CAZCRB010000015.1:0-22550 GCA_964500985.1 uncultured Eubacteriales bacterium | reverse complement strand
TGACCGGGCGGAACTTCGAGCCGGTGTAGTAGTCGGTGATGTAGACCATCGCGGCGGTCAGAGCGATACCGACGACGGCGCACAGCCAGATCGTCAGCGGGCTCGGACCGGCGGTGGCACCGGCGGCCACGAGCGTGGCGCCGATCTTGGTCAGCGTGAAGACCTCGACCTTGGGGGTCAGCCACACGATGGCCGGGTAGAACAGCACCGCGGCGATGGCAGCGGCGGCCCACAGGCCCTTGTACAGCGCACCCATGATGGTGCCGTTGGGGCTCATGCGGACGAAGAACGTACCGATGATCGACGCGACGATCGAGACGGCGCCGAGCACGAGCGGCATGCCGAGCGAGAACGCCATGCCCGTCTCGCCGAACGCGAGGATGCCGATCAGCATCGCCGCGACGGTGGTCACGACGTAGGTCTCGAACAGGTCCGCGGCCATACCGGCGCAGTCGCCGACGTTGTCACCGACGTTGTCGGCGATGACGGCCGGGTTGCGCGGATCGTCCTCGGGGATACCGGCCTCGACCTTACCGACGAGGTCGGCGCCCACGTCAGCGGCCTTGGTGAAGATACCGCCGCCGAGACGGGCGAAGACCGAGATGAGCGAACCACCGAAGCCGAGGCCCACCAGCGCGGCCGTCGGGGCGATGCCCAGCGAGACGAGGACCGCCATGATCGACACCGAGAGGATGCCGAGACCGACGACGAACAGGCCCGTGACCGAGCCCGCCTCGAACGCGACCGACAGCGCCTTGGGAAGCCCGCTGCGGGCCGCCTCGGCGGTGCGGACGTTGGCCTTGACCGAGATGCCCATGCCGATGAAGCCGGCTGCCGCGGATGCGGCGCCACCGAGCAGGAAGCCGATGGCCGTCCAGATGCCAAAACCGGTGACGTCGAAGAAACCGGGGATCGCGATGGCGACCGCGAGGATGGCGGCCACGACGGCGACGGTGCGGTACTGGCGACCCAGGTACGCCATGGCGCCTTCCTGGATAGCACCCGCGATCTCCTGCATCTTGTCGTTGCCTGCGGGCAACTTGTTGATCCTCATCACGAGGAACCCGGCGTAGACGGCGGCGATGACGCCGGCACCTAGGCCAATAAACAGCGGCAGATTGCCCATTTTCCCTCCAGAATCGAAAGTGCGGCCTGCGTGCCGGAACCGCACCCCCTCCAAGTCGCGCACATTCTAGCAGAGCGTGCGCGAAACACCCACGAAACCGCGCGGTATCCAATCGGACGGCCGGGTTATGCGATCCTGCGGGTCAGGGGGTGGTGAGCGAGGGGGATTCCAGTGCACGGGCGACGGCCAGCGCCTGCACCGTCGCCGCCACGTCGTGCACGCGCAAGACCGCCGCACCGCGGGCGGCGGCAGCGAGCGCGGCGGCGATCGAGCCGCCCACGCGGTCGCGTGCCTCGGCGACGCCGGTGATGTCGCCGATGAAGCGCTTGCGCGAGGCACCGATCAGCACGGGGTAGCCGAACTCCGCAAGCTCGGGCACCGCACGCAGGAGCGCGAGGTTGTGCTCGAGCGTCTTGCCAAAGCCGATCCCCGGGTCGATCGCGATCCGCTCGCGCTGCACGCCTGCCGCCTCGAGGACCGCCGCCTGGGCGAGCAGGTAGCCGCCCACCTCACGGACCACGTCGTCGTAGTGCGGCTCGGACTGCATCGTCTTGGGCTCGCCGAGCATGTGCATGATGACGACGCCCGCATCGGAGGCCGCGGCCACCTGCACCATCAAGGGGTCGCGGAAACCGGACACGTCGTTGATGATGCTCGCTCCGACCTCGAGGCACCCGGCGGCGACCTCAGGGTGCCGGGTGTCGATCGAGACCGGCAGCGGCTCGACCGCCAGCCGGCGCACGACCGGCCGGACGCGCGCCAGCTCTGCTGCCGGAGCGACCGCCTCGGAGCCGGGGCGCGTGGACTCGCCCCCCACGTCGAGAACGGCGGCGCCATCGGCCACGAGCTGCTCGCTCCAGGCGACGGCGCTCAAGGGGTCGTCGTGCTCGCCGCCGTCGGAGAACGAGTCCGGCGTCACGTTGACGATCCCCATGACGAGCGGCTCGGTCAGGTCCAGCTCGAACCGGCCGCAGCGCCAGATGGTCGCGCGGCCGCTCACCGGCGCCCGGCCCCGGTGATCAGCGACATCGCCTCGGCGCGCGTGGCCGCGTTGCGCTCGAAGATCCCGCGCACGGCACTCGTGACCGTCTCGGAGCCGGGCTTCTTCACGCCGCGCATCGACATGCACAGGTGCTCCGCCTCGATGACGACGATCACCCCTGCGGGATCGAGATGCTCGACGAGCGTGTCGGCGACCTGCGAGGTGAGGCGCTCCTGCACCTGCGGTCGCCGGGCGAAGACGTCCACCACGCGCGCCAGCTTGGACAGCCCGCAGATGCGTCCGTGCTTGCCCGGGATGTAGGCGACGTGTGCGCGCCCCATGAACGGCACGAGGTGGTGTTCGCAGACCGAGTACAGCGGGATGTCGCGAACGAGCACCATCTCCTGGTGCGCCTCGTCGAAGGTCACGCAGAAGTGCTCGCCGGCGTCCTGGTCCAGGCCGGCGAAGATCTCGGCGTACATGTCGGCGACGCGGCGCGGCGTGTCGACGAGCCCCTCGCGACCGGGGTCCTCGCCCACGCCCTCGAGAATGAGGCGCACGCCTGCTTCGATCTTGTCGCGGTCCATCGTTGCTCCTAAGGCTCGGTTCACGAGGAGGTTCGCTCGCACCCAAAGGGTACCTGATGGCGCCCAACGTACCAGCGCCCCCGCCCGGAGAGGAGTGATCGGGAGGGGGCGCATGGTGTCGAGTGGGAGTCGGCTAGAACATGCCGAAGGCGGTACCGATGCTGATGACGGCGGGTCCGATGACGATGATCATCGTGGCGGGCAGGATGCACAGGATGATCGGGAAGACGATCTTGACCGGCACCTTCTGTGCGCGCTCCTCCGCATACTGACGCCTCTTGAGCCGCATCTCCTTGGCCTGGACGCGCAGGACGCTCGCGATCGAGATGCCGAACGTCTCGGCCTGGATGATCGCGCCGATGAAGCTGTCGAGCTCCGCCACGCCGGTGCGGTCCGACATCCCGCGCAAGGCGGACGCACGGTCGACACCGGCCTGCACCTGCTGGAGCATGCGCGCGAACTCCTGGGCGAGCGGCCCGCGCGTGGTGCGGACCAGCTTGGCGATCGCGGCGTCGAAGCCCAGACCCGCTTCCACGCTGATGGTCAGCATGTCGAGGAAGTCCGGCAGCTCGCGGCGGATCTTGGACTGGCGCTCCTCGACCGCGCCGGACAGCCACAGGTCCGGTGCGTAGAACGCGAGCACCACGAGCGCGATGGCGACGATCCACGCCCACGCCGCCAGCCCCGTGATGGCGGCGACCGCGACGAACAGCGACAGGACGCCGAGCCCGCTGAGCACCTTGATGCTGAAGAAGCGCCCGACGCTCATCGCGCGCGGACTGCCCGCCAGCACGATGCGGTGCCCCACGCGCTCGCGGTAGCCCGCCGGCGCGAGCGAGACGGCGGCGCCGGTGACCATCCGGGCGGCGGGGGCCACGACGCGCTCGTTGAACGGCTTGAGAGTCGGGTGCGCGGCGGCGGCCTGCCCCGTCTCGTACGCCGTGAGCGAACCCAGGCGCTTGGAGACGGCGCGCTCGTCCGAGAAGACGCTGGTCAGCGCGACCCAGACCACGAGCGCCGTGAAGGCGAAGATCAGTCCTACGACGAGGTACAACACCGTCTACACCTCCACTCGGGTGACGCGAGTCATCCAGATCGTCCCGACCAGCATCATGAGAAAGCCCATGAACAACATGATGTAGCCCGGCACCGTGGTGAACAGCAACGAGATGTAGGCCGGATTCATGATGAACAGCACCGCGGCCTCGAAGAACGGAAGCACCAGCAGGATGCCCGCCGAGAGCCGCCCCTCGGAGGTCAGCGCATCGATCTGGCGCTTGAGCGCCCCGCGCTCACGGATGGTGTTGGCCACGATCGTGAGAAGCTCGGCGAGGTTGCCGCCGACCTCTCGCTGGATCGAGATCGCCGAGACGACCCAGTCGAAGTCCACGCTCTGGATGCGCCGGGCGACCGACTCGAGCGACTCCTCGACCGAGCGGCCGAGCCGCACCTCGGTCTGGGCGCGCCGGAACTCATCGGAGATCGGGGGCTTGGACTGGTCCACGACCGCCTCGAGCGCCTGCTGCAGTCCCCAACCGGCTCTCAGCGAACCAGCGAGCAGGTCGAGGGTGTCCGGGAGCTGCGCCTCGAACTGAAGGCGCCTGCTGCGGACCCGGTGGCTCAGGTACCAGATCGGCACGATGGTGGCCACCACCACGACGAGCAGCGACACCCAGAAGCTCTGGAACAGCAGGCCGCTCACGAGGCCGGCGACGATCACGAGCGCTACGTGCATCCCGATGTACTCGGTCGGGCGAAGCGGCAGGCCCGCGCGGTCGAGCTCCTCGTAGGCGAGGCGCTTGAAGCCGCCCTTGCCCGCCACGAAGTCCACCGCGCCGATGACACCGCCCATCACACGATCGGCCTCGACGCCGCCGCCGGCGGCCCCGTCCGCGACCACCTGGTCGTAGTACGCCAGCTGGTCGAGACCGGTCGTCGGCCGCACGAGCAGCAGCGCAAGCGCGCCGACCAGCAGGGCCACGGACGCGAACACGAGTGTGACCGCGAAGGCGTAGGTGACGATGTCAGCGGGCGGCACCGGCTCCATGGTCTGGGTGAGCGGGCCGTTGTAGGCGGCCATCGGGTTCTTCACGACCACACCGCCGACGGCCTTCTGGTCCCCGCTCGTGGCGGTCGCCGCGATGTCGAGGTCCATCGTCGCCGGCCGGTTGCTGTTGAAGACCACCGAGTACCGCGTCTGGAGCTCTTGCGCCAGCCCGGTGTAGTAGGCCTTGAGCGAGGCGAGGTCCGAGACGCTCGAGACGCGGCCACCGTTGGCCTGTGCGAGCACTTTGAGCGACCCGGCGTCGGCCTCTTTGGACGGCAGCGCGACAGCCAGCACGGGCACGCCCGCCTTGCGGACCTCTGCGAGCGCCGACTTGAGCGGCGCCCTGCTCGCGGTGTCGCCACCGTCGGAGAGCACGATCACCACCGGCTGGGCGTCTCCGCCCTTGGCGACCTGCCGCATACCGAGAAGCACCGCGTCGTAGAGCGCGGTCTCGCCCCCGGCCTGGATGCCGGCGACCGCCTTGCTCAGGGCGCCGGTGTCGGCGGTCGTCGGCACGACCACCCTGGCCTTGTCGGAGAAGACGACCAGAGCGGCGCGCGACGGCGGCTTGAGCTCGGCGATGAACGCGTTGGCCGCGCTCTTGGCGGCGTCGAGCGCGGCACCCTTCATCGAGCCGCTCGTATCGAGCACGAGCACCGCGTCGATGGGCTGCTCGACCTGCTTGACCGACGCCTTGAGCACCTCGGTTCGACGCCCGTTCTCCTCGACCGAGAAGACCGGCTTGCCGTTCTTGATCAGGGAGGCCGGAACCACGACCTCGAGTCCGACCTGCGGGAAGTTGCTCAGGTTGACGTCTTGGACGATCGCCTGTTCGGGCTGTGCCGCAGCCGCGCCCGCCATCGGTGCAGCGGCCAGCAGCCCGATGATGATCACGAGCGTGATGCGAAGGACCTTCGACACGGCGATCACCGCCTCGCGGGAGACTCGTACTCGAACACCTCGGGCGGCAACACGATTCCGAGGTCCTCGAGCTTTCTGCAGAACTTGGGTCGCAGGCCGGTCGACTTGAGCACGCCCTTGAAGCGCCCGTCGTCGTCGATGCCCATCGAGTAGTCGTAGTAGAAGACGTCCTGCAACACGATCGTGTCGCCCTCGAGACCCTCGACCTCGGTGACCTTGACGACCCGCCGAGAGCCGTCGCGGAGCCGCGCGAGCTGCACGATGAGGTCCAGCGCCGCCGAGGACTGCTCGCGGATCGCGCGCACCGGCAGGTCGAAGCCGGCCATGAGCACCATCGTCTCGAGACGCGCGAGGGCATCGCGTGGCGAGTTCGCGTGGATCGTGGAGAGCGAGCCCTCGTGGCCGGTGTTCATCGCCTGGAGCATGTCGAGCGCTTCGCCGCCGCGCACCTCGCCGACCACGATGCGGTCCGGGCGCATACGCAGCGCGTTGCGCACGAGGTCGCGGATCGTGACCTGGCCGCGGCCCTCGATGTTGGGCGGTCGCGACTCGAGCCGCAGCACGTGACGCTGGCTGAGCCTGAGCTCGGCGGCATCCTCGATCGTGACCACGCGCTCGTCACCCGGGATGAACTGCGACACGACGTTGAGCAGCGTGGTCTTGCCGGTGCCGGTACCGCCGCTGATCAGGATGTTGAGCCGGCCGAGCACCGCCGCGCTAAGGAACTCGGCGAGGCGACGGTCGATCGTCCCGAACCCGATCAGGTCCTCGACGCCGTACGGGTCGTGCGAGAACTTGCGGATCGTCATCATCGGCCCGTTGATCGCCAATGGCGCGATGACCGCGTTGACGCGCGAGCCGTCGGGGAGGCGTGCGTCGACCATCGGGGATGCCTCGTCGACACGGCGGCCGACCTGCCCGACGATCTTGTCGATGATCCGCATCAGGTGCGCTTCGTCGAGGAACCGCCGGTCGGTGTCGTAGATCCGGCCGGCGCGCTCGATGTAGATCTCGGACGCGTTGTTGACCATGACCTCGGTGATCGACGGGTCCTCCAGCAGACCCTGGATGGGACCGTACCCGAGGATGTTGTCGAGAACGTCTTCGATGATCTCCGAGCGATCGTTCAACGACAGCGGCGTCGTCTCGCGGTCGAGCAGCTCGTTGAGCTTGGTTCGGATACGCGCGGCGAGCGCGAGGTTGTCGACGCCGGCGCTGTCGAGCTCCGGGCCGAGCTCCTCGATCAGCAGGTAGTGCACGTTGCGCTTGATCTCGTCTTTGGTGTCGCTGGCGGCGCTCGAAGTGACGTCCGGCGACTGGTCGGCGCTAGCCAACCGCTCTCTAAGCGACACTGCCGCTCACCGCCTTATCCTGGACTTGGGCGACTTGGTTCGCGATGCCCATCAGTGCGCGCGCGACATCGCTGCGCGGCGACTCGAGCACCACCGGGACCCCCTTGTTCACCGACTGGGGGACGATGCGGTCGCTGGGTATCTGGACGCTGATCTCGCGTCCGATCGCCTTCTCGACCTGCGACGTCTGCAAGAAGACCTTGCTGTCGGCACGATTGAGCACCACTTCGACGCACTGGCCGTCGTAGCCGAGCTGGTGCAGCTTCTGAAGCGATATGCGGGTGTTCTTGATGCTCGCGACGTCCATCATCGTGATCGCGAGCACGCGGTCGCTTCGATCGAGCGCCGTGAGCACCGTCTCGTCCAGCGACGCGCAGGTGTCCACGATCACCGCATCGAACATCTCGCTGAGGAGCTCGAGCACCCGCGCGATCCGCCCCGGAGTGATGGCTTCGGCCTCCTCGGGCATGACCGGCGCCAGCAGGCACTTGAGCCCGGACGAATGCGGGATGAGATAGCCGGCGAGAAGCTCGGTGTCCAAGCGGTCGCTCGCCTGCGCGGGGCCCGAGATCGTCAGCGTCGGCTCGAGTCCGAGCATGATGCCGACGTCGCCGAACTGCAGGTCGAGGTCGACGAGCACGACGGACTTGCCCAGCGTCGCGAGCGCCACGCCGAGGTTGGTCGAGAGGACCGACTTGCCCACGCCGCCTTTGGTGCTGAACACGGTGACGACGGTCCCCCGCCGCGGCTTCTCGATATCCTGTTGGAGCGCGGCCTCCTGCAACAGCGCCGAGTGGCGCAGCGCCCGCTCGATGGCGTCGCTCAGCTCGGAGGCGGCGTCGTCGGTGCCGCACACGTCGGCGGCACCCGCGCGGATGGCCCGACGCAGCAGGTCGGTGGTGACGTGCGGGCGCACGACTATCGTGCTGACGGTCGGTGCCTGCTCCGCGATCGCAGCGACCGCGGCGAGCGCCTCCTCGACCTCGATGCCGAGGCCGAGCACGACCACGTCGACCGCGCGGGCCTCCGCGCGCTCGATCGCGTCGCGTACCGCCACCGTGTGACCCACCGGCTCGTCGGTCATCCCCGCGACCAGCGCATCGAGGGTCCGGGCCGCCTCCAGCTCCGGCTCGACTACCAGGATTCGTGTCATGGCGCGCCTACCGAACCACGGTGCGGATCGTCTGACCCTGCGACGCCGGGAGTTCCTCGGCGGTCGCCGGGTACAGGGCACACCAGACTCGTCCCGTCTCTTCCGCGAACACCACGCGCTCCACATCGGCCGGCGCGACAGCGAGCGTCAACGTCTTGGCCGGCTGCTCGGCCTGCTGCTCGGTCCGCGAGGACGACAAGACGTTGCCATCGCCTCCCGATCCGCCCTGAGCCTGGTCGCTGCGCAACGCGGACCCGACGGCGAGAACCTTGGCATCAGCGAGCAACAGCTTCGTCAGGTCCTTCTCGCCGTTGGGGCCGGGCGAGAACGTCGCGTAAAGGACCACATGGTCACCGGGCTTCACCAGACCGCCGACACCGTTGACCTCATCGACCGGGATCGTGAGCGCGAGCTGCTGCTTTGGGATCGAGAACGCGAGCCCCGCGACATCGGGCGCCTCGAACTGATCGGCCGTTATCTGCTGCCCCCGCGTGAGCGGAGTGCTCAGCACCATGCCCTCGATGCCCTTGGGGCTCGAGACCGCGCCCGCAGCGGTGAACCTGCGGGGCACCTCTTGGAGCACGACCATCTTCTTGGTGATCATCTCGTCGGCGGACGTCCCCTGCGGGATGTCCTCTTGAGCCACGAGCACCTCTACGGGCTGGCTCTCCTTTGCGATGCCGCTCCGGGCATCTTGCAGGTAGCGCGCAGAGAAGAACGCGGCGATACCCGCAAGCACCAGTGCGACCACGATGATCAGTACTCTCGACTTCATGGCGCCTCCCCCTTCAGCGACCGCGGACCGTGACCTAGAAGTCCAGGTTGTCCGAGACCAGGTGTACTGCCTTTATCGCAAGCGGACCGGGCGGATTGGGTACGACGACCCACCCGGGCGCGGTGTACTCGACAAAACGGCCCACGACCGCCTCCTGAGAGCCCTTGGGGGCCTGCTCGAGGAAGAACGTCGCGAAGCTGATGATCTTGAGCTGGGACTTGCCGGACACGTCCTCGATCTTCTCGGTGATGGGCACGAGAAGGACCTGCGGGTTGTCGGGCTGGCCGGCAGCGTCCCACTGCGCGAACGTGAGCATGGGGTGGCCGGCGAGCCGCTCGTCGAGCCCGGACTTGGTCGGGCCGACCATGTTGCCCGTCTTGGTGTCGACGAGGTCGTTGAGGTGCACGATCAGGTTCGGGTCACCCACGATGTAGTCGGAGTAGTCCGAACCACCGTGGCCGCCGGGACTGACCGGCGTGTCAGGGAATCCGCACAGCGAGTGCTCGAGTGAGCTGGCGGCGAAGTCGAGGGCGAGGAAGTTGCCGGTGGTGCCGGTCCCGCCCTCGACCTTGAGCTGGTAGGGGATCCCGAATTCGAACTCGAGCGTCTTGACGGTGATGCTGACGGCATCGACGGGACCCGCGAACGCGGGCTCGACCTCGACGTCTTCGAGGATGTAGTTCGCGCGGCGCACGAGCACGCGGCTCGCCACCGTCTGCGTGCTCTTGCCCTCCTTGACCTCGACCTCCACGGGCACGGTGATGAAGGCGTCAGCCGTCGTCGGGACGTTCAACGTTCCGACGTAGCGACCCGTGGCCGTGTCCAGGGCAAGCGCCTTGGCGGCTCCGCCCATCGAGGCCGAGACCTTCCCGCCCGCGGCGAGCGTGGTGGCCAGGGAGACTTCGATCCGGCACGTGTTGTCCACGCCCGAAGTGAACGTGGTCTTCTCGAGCTCGACGGCCGCGATGCGTCCTGTCGCGGGCAGCGTGCCCACGGTGACGACGCCCGGGAACTCTTCGGTGTAGCCGGCGTCGTTGGTGGCCCTGATCGTGACCGGGCCGGAGAGCCCCTGCGAGAATGCACCGGCCCATCGCCCGCTCCCGGCGTCCCACATGTCGATCGTCTGGCCGCCCATGGAAGCGCTCATCTCGCCGACGTGGAGAACCGACAGGCCCCACGGAACGGGTCCGCGCCCGCCGGCAAGGTAGCCGACCCGGGCCACGGACTGGGCGGACACGCGCCCCTCGGTGTAGCCCATCACGCGGGCGAATATGGAGGGAGACGACGTCCTGACGGTGACCTTGACGTAGTCGGACCCGATGTCGCTGAGCCCGCCTGCCGTGGGAGCGATCACGGTCGAATCGGCCAGGTCGACCGGCACGGTGAAGTTCTTGTTCGCGTACGTCGTGACCGCCTGCCAGACCGTGGCGTTGTCCGCCCCGTCGGCCAACTCGCGGCAACCGGCTAGCGCGGCGGAGTCCGCGGCGGACTGCAGCTGCCTTCGGGCGGTGAACCAGAGTCCGAGGTCGACGGCGAGCGCAGCAAACGTGAGGAGTACGACGAGACAGATCGCGACGATTACCGCCACCGCTCCCTCGTCGCTCCGTAGATGGCGCAACATCGGAATCACTCGATTCTCTGAACCGCGGTGCTGGACGCGAAGTCCGGTACTGCGATGCTCGGCAAAGGCGCGAGCTTGGTGATCGGATGGGTGACGGTCACGGCGATCGACTCGGTCCCGGTGCGCACGATGTTGACGGTGGCATCGGCGCCAAGCCCCGGCGCGGCGGCAGCCGCCTTGGCCCGGATCTCGGCGTCGCCGGAACCCAGTGCGCCCCATCGCACGGCCTCGCGTGCGGAATGCGCCACCTGGATGTACTCGAAGAAGGCATAGCCGTACTGGATGACGCCGAAGAGCAGCATCGCCAGCAGCATGAGCACGAGCGCGAACTCGACGGCGCTCGCCCCGGCGTCATTGCCGGGCCTGATCCCCCTCCGCATGCTGCGTCGCCTCCTCTCAAGCATCGCAGTGCGGTTATGCGAGGAGCTGTCAGTACGAGCTGAACAGCTCCCAGAAACCGTTGAAGAGCAGGTAGTTCTGGACACCGATGGCGTAGACGATCGCCACGATCACAGCGGCGATGGCCGACACGAGGATCGCGTACTCGATCGCGGTTGCTCCCTCATCCGATCCGAGCCGCCCTATCGCGCGCATGACCACACCCCCCACTCCATCGTCTAGACGAAAGGGGCCCGCCGCAGCGGGCCCCATCGTCAGCTTCGTCTTACGGGAGAACCGCATCGACGGTGTCGAACGCCGCGTCGACCTTGACGCCGATGGCGAAGACCACGGCGACGATGACGGCCGCGATGGCGGCGACCATGATGCCGTACTCGACGGCGGTGGCGCCCTCGTCCTCAGCCAGCCAGTTCTGAGTCCGCACGTACAGCTTGGTGAGCATCCCTCTGCACCTCCCCTTTCCGGGTGCCGCATGGCCCCCCTGGTCCGCCGGTGCACCCGTTGGTGCGTTGCGAGCTGTCTCCGGCGAGCCCGTCAGCTCTCAATGGAATAGTTCACCGAGAGGGGGGTGAGAGGGCATCGCCCATCGCGTCACAACCCGCCGTAGGATGGTGCGAGGCCCGACTCATACTTCTGGAGGATGCGCGGTGCCCCCCGAGTAGGACGCCGACGCGGTGCGCCGCACCCCGGCCGCGAGAGGACCGCCCTAGCGACCGAGACGAACGAGCCCGGCCTTGACCGCCTCGAGCACCGCCTGGGTGCGATCGGCCTGACCGAGCTTGCGCAGGATATGGCTGACGTGCGTCTTGACCGTGGTCTCGCCGATCCACAGGGACCGGCCGATCTCCTTGTTGGAGAGGCCCTTCGCCATGAGCTGCAGGACCTCCATCTCGCGCTCGGAAAGCGGCTCCTCGAGATCCTCGTTGCCCTGTGGGCGCCCGGTGATGATCCGGCTCGCCACGGCACTGTCGAAGACCGCCTGTCCGTCGGCGACCGCCCGTATCGCGTGGACGATGCGCTCCGGGCGCGTGTCCTTGAGCAGATAGCCGCACGCGCCGGCGGCGAGCACGCCAAAGAGCTCCTCGTCCTCATCGAAGCTCGTGAGGATGAGCACCGCCGTCTCGGGGCACTCGTTGTGCACCTTGCGGCACACCTCCACGCCGCCCTCCCCGGGCATCCGCAGATCGAGCACGAGCACGTCCGGATTGGTGTCGAGACATCCCTGCACCGCCTTGGCGCAGTCGTCGGCCTCACCGACGACCTCGATGTCCCCCTCTGCCTCGAGCATGGTGCGCAGTGCGTAGCGCACGAGCTCGTGGTCGTCAGCCACAAACACTCTGACCTGCTGCTGCATCATGCCGCCCCCCCGACGGGTAGCCGTGCCGCTATCGTCGTGCCGGCCTCCGGGCTGCTCTCGATAGAGAGTTCCCCGCCTTCACGCCGCATACGCTCGGTAAGGCTCTGGAGCCCCAAGCCCTTTGTGCCCCCATGCAGCACGTCGGCAACGTCGAACCCTTTGCCGTCGTCGCGCACGGTGAGCGTGACCACGTCGTGGGCGGGCGTGATGACCACCTCGACCGAGGTGGCCCCCGCGTGCCGGATGGCGTTGCTGACCGCCTCTTTGGCGACCCGGTACAGACACGCCTCCTCCGACGGGCTCATCCGTGGCAAGGCGCCCTGGACCAGCAGCCGGCCGCGGACACCCTTCCCCTGCGTGATCTCGCTGAGCCAGAACTCCACCGCGCCGATCAGCCCGAGCTCCGCGAGCTTCATGGGCCTGAGGTCGTAGATAAAGCGGCGCAGCTCGGACATGGAGGTGTTGAGGTGCGCCTGCAGTTCCTCAAGGCGCAGGGCGACCGCTTCCGGGTCGCGAAGCACCTGCTTCTTGCACAACTCAAGCCCGAGCGAGATGGAGAACAGCGACTGCACGACACCATCGTGCATCTCGCGGGCGATGCGGTCGCGCTCGCTCGCGAGGAGCACGTAGCGGCTCTGCTCGGCGAGCCGGGCGTTTTCTATGGCCGAGGCCGCGAAGGCCGAGAGGATCGCGAGGAAGTCCACCTGCACGCGCGTGAACGGGCGGTCCACGTCGTTGATCGCACACAATAGCCCGATGGGACGATCCTTGACGAGTACGGGACTCGCCAGCATCCACGCGTCTTCCTCGGGGTGCCGTTCGATGAGCGGCTCGCCCATCTCGAAGGCTTGGTCGCCCAGGTGCTCGAGCTCGCCCTGCCACCACGACTGCGCATGCTGGGACTTGCGTCCCCTCACCACGATGGTGTCCAGGTCGAGGTGGTCGCCGTGGTCGTCGGCGAGCACGAGGACCGCCTTGTCGGTGGCGGTGATGCGCTTGGCCCGCTCGACGATGACCTCGAGGACCTCTTCGACGCTGAGTGCGGACGACACCGCGTCGGCGACCTCGTTGAGCGTGGCGATCAGCTCGGACTGCGTCGGCCCCTTGGCCGCGAACGCGCCGCGAACGGCACCCGCCAGCCTGTCGGCCATTCCCGCGACGGACGCGGCGCCGACGCCGTAGAGCCCCGCCTCACCGGACGCGCCCTTGATCTGCGCCATGTGTGCCCCCAAAGTCCCGGTGCTCCGCCGGCCACGCCAGCTTCCCCATGAGCTTCCCCGAGCGACCCCTATTCTAGCAGTGCCCGCTGCCCGGCATCACGGGACAGGCCAGGCGCGGCGGTAAGCGGCGAGCAGTTCCCGCGAACGGCGCTCGAGCCGGGCCCGCACCCCGGGTCCCCTGCGATCCCAGCGATCGATCCCGTCCCAGTGGTACAGGTGCCCCCAGAAGCCGTGCCCCACCGAGTCCTGGACGCAGTGCAGCGCCTCCCCGAGCGAGACGAGGTCGCCGCTGCGCACGGCCGAAGAAAATAGACGCCTGGCCCGGCGCTCAGCGCCGAGCCAGGCGAAGTGATACCCCTTGTTGCGCCACTCGCGAACGCTGTGGATCCGGTCGACAGCCCAGTCCGCACGCGCGATCTGCGTCGACTCCTCATCCGTGTAGCCCTCATCAAGCGCCCACACACGCGTGCGCTCGTAGTGGACATCGCGATCCACGGACCGTGCGCTCTACGCGTTGAATGCCGGCGGCGCCATCGGCGGGGCGTCGTCGTCGACCGGTACCGGCGACTCGGACGGCTCGTCGCCATCGGCCTCCGGCTGAGCAGGCTCGTCCGGCTCGTCGCCCTTGGCGGCCTTTGCCGCCGCCTCGGTGACCAGGAACTCGTCCCAACGGTTCTCGAGCAGCGCTTCAAGCTCGTCTTTGTCCACGGTCTCGCGCTCAACGAGCACGTCGGCCATCAGGTCGAGCTGGATGCGGCGCTCCGTGAGGATGCGACGCGCCTTCTCGTAACCGTCGTCGATGAGACGCGAGATCTCCTTATCGATCTCGTAGGCCACCTCAGGCGAGTAGTCCGCGTTGGCAGAGAAGTCGCGGCCGAGGAAGACCTCGTGGTTGGCCTCGCCAAAGGTCTGCGGGCCGAGCTTCTCGCTCATGCCAAAGCGCGTGACCATCGACTTCGCGAGCTTCGTGGCGCGCTCGATGTCGTTGGAGGCACCGGTCGTGATGTCGCCCACGGCGACTTCCTCGGCCACCCGCCCGCCGAGCATCATCGCGATCTGGTCGGTCATCTGAGCTTTGCTCGTGAGGAACTTGTCCTCCTGCGGCAGCGCAAGCGTGTAGCCGAGCGCCTGGCCGCGCGCGATGATCGAGATCTTGTGGATCGGATCGGTCGCGGGAAGCACGTGCCCGACGAGCGCATGTCCGGCCTCGTGGTACGCGATGATCTTCTTCTCGTCGTCGCTGATCAGGCGGCTCTTGCGCTCAGGACCGCTGATGACACGCTCGATCGACTCGTCGAGCTCCTTCATGTCGATCTTCTTCTTACCGTGCCGCGCCGCGAGCAACGCCGCCTCGTTGACGAGGTTCGCAAGGTCGGCACCGGTGAAGCCCGGGGTCCTGCGCGCCAGCACCTCGAGGTCGACGTCGTCGGCCATGGGCTTTCCGCGCGCATGGATCTTGAGGATGCCGTGGCGCCCCTTGAGGTCCGGGCGGTCGACGACGATCTGGCGATCGAAGCGGCCCGGGCGCAGCAGTGCCGGGTCGAGGATGTCGGGCCGGTTCGTGGCCGCGATCAGGATCACGTTGTCCTTCAGGTCGAAACCGTCCATCTCGACGAGCAGCTGGTTGAGCGTCTGCTCCCGCTCGTCGTGCCCGCCACCGAGTCCGGCGCCACGCTGGCGGCCGACGGCGTCGATCTCGTCCATGAAGATGATGCAGGGGCTCGCGGCCTTGGCCTGCTCGAACAGGTCGCGGACACGTGAGGCACCGACGCCCACGAACATCTCGACGAAGTCGGAGCCCGAGATCGAGAAGAAGGGCACGGCCGCCTCGCCGGCGACCGCACGGGCCAGCAGCGTCTTACCGGTACCCGGAGGGCCTACGAGCAGCACGCCCTTGGGGATCTTGGCGCCGAGCGCCTGGAACTTCCCGGGGTTGGCCAGGAACTCCTTGATCTCCTCGAGCTCCTCGATGGCCTCGTCGGCGCCGGCCACGTCCTTGAACGTGATGCGCGGCTGGTCGCGCGTCATGCGCTTCGCCTTGGCCTTGCCGAAGTTCATGATCTTGGAGTTGCCGCCCTGCATCTGGTTCAGGAAGAAGAACATCACGAAGACCAGAAGCAGGATGGGCAGCAGTGACGACAGGAGCGTCAGCCAGGGGCTCGGCGGGTCGTTGTTGACCGTGTACTCGACGTTGTTGCGGTTCATGAGCTCGGTGAACGAGTCCTGACCCACGTACGTCGAGGTGAACTTGACCGGGTCCTCCTTGGAGGTCTTGGCCTCCTCGGTGGGCCAGTACGTGCCCTCGACCTTGCCGTCACGCGCGAAGTAGGTGACCTGGGCGGTCAGGCCGCCCTCGACCGCCGACACGAACTCGCTCGTCGTGAGCTTCTCCGGCCCGGCGGGCGTGCGGTTCATCTGAGCCATCACGACCCAGACCAGCACGCCGAGCAGAAGCAGGTAGATGATGACTGTGCGGAAATTCTTGTTCACGTATGCGGTCTCCTTGACCGTACGCCTGGCGCCGCGGCGCGGCTAGTCGGCGTAGACCTCCGGCTTGAGCACTCCGATGTACGGGAGATTGCGATACTGCTCCGCGTAATCGAGGCCGTAACCGATGACGAACTCGTCGGGAACCTCGAACCCGACGTACCTACAGTCGATAGGTACCCGCTGCTTGCCCAGCTTGCTCAGAAGAGTGACCACTTCGAGCGAGCGGGGTTTGCGCGACGCAAGGTTGCGCAGCAGGTACTTGAGCGTGAGCCCGGTGTCGAGGATGTCTTCGACGACCAGGACGTTCTTTCCTTCGATGACCTCGTCGAGGTCCTTGATGATGCGCACGACGCCCGAGGACTTGGTCGACGAGCCGTAGCTCGAGACCGCCATGAAGTCGAGCTCGACCGGTGAGGAGATCTCACGGGCGAGGTCGGCGACGAACAGCGCGGCGCCCCTGAGCACCGCGACCAGCAGAACCGGCTCGTCACCGTAGGTGGCGCTGATCTCGGCCCCCAACTCGGCTACGCGAGCGCGGATGGCCTCCTCGTCGATGATGATGTGCGAGACATCCGGGTGAATCTGCATGCCGCTTGGTGCTCCCATCGAATCGTGCCGCCTAGCCGGCGGCGTCCCTTTCCCAGGTGAGACGATATGCCCGGGCAGTCGAATCCGTGATGCGGTACTCGTGACTCATGCGAACCCCGGCGACCCACACGATGCGGTCCCCGTCGCGCACCACCGGCACCTCCGGCCGCAGCCTCCTCGGAACCTTCTCGTCGACGAGCATGTCCGAGAGCTTGCGCGTGCCGTCCATGCCGAGCGGCCGCATACGGTCCCCGGGGCGGACCCCGTCGACCGTCAACTCCCCTGTCACCCCGGTCGCGTCGATGACCACCGAGTCCGCACAGCCCGACGTGTCGAGAGCGGAAACGGGAACGGCAACGATGCGACCGGCAGAGCCAAGGTCGGCGATACCCGGCAAAGTGAGCAACCGCGGTGCCACTCCGACGGGCTCGGCCTCCCCGTAGGAGACCGCCATCTTATCGTACTCGACCTGCGCTCTGAGCCCGCCGGGCAGATCGCGCGCGAAGGCGTCGTCGGCCAGGCCGTCGACGAGAGCCTCGATATGGGCCGAGTCAAGCCGGCCCGCGTCGGGGAACGCGGTCGCGAGCGCCTCCCGCACGGTGCGGCGCGCCATCGTCCGCTCGAGCGTGCGCATCCAGTCGCGGCCAAAGACGACGCGTCCCTCAGAGACCTCGGCGAAGTCGCGCGCGAAGGTGGACGCCATGTTGCTCAGCAGCGCATCGTCGTCGGCGAGCAGGTCCATGGTGCGCGCGAGGTTGGCGCGAAACGCTGGATTGAGGCGCTCGGCGACCGGCAGCAGCTCGGCGCGCACGAGCGCCCGCGCGCGCGAGGTGTCAGCGTTGGTCGCGTCCTCGCGCCACGCGACGCCGCGCTCCCGCAGGTGCGCGCGAACGGCCGGGCGCTCGCACTCGATCAGCGGGCGCACCACGCGGCCGCGCACCGCGGCGATGGAACCGAGCGCTCCGGTGCCGGCGCCGGCGATCGCGCGCATGAAGAAGGTCTCGATCCGGTCGTCGAGCGTGTGCGCAACCGCGATGCGCCCGCGCGCCGGCGAACAACCGTGCTCCTCGCACAACGCGTCGAGCTCCTCGTCGGCGAAGCGGTAGCGGATGCGCCGCCCCGCGTCCTCGAGGTTGAGACCGAACGAGCCGGCGTAGGCGGCCACGTCGTAGCGGACCGTTCGACACGGCACGCCCGCGTCGTTGCAGGTCGCGACGACGAACGCTTCGTCCTCATCGGCTGCCGCACCGCGGAGCAGGTGGTTGACGTGCAGAACCCGCACGGCGCGCTCGCCGAACTCGCCTGCGGCGAACAGATCGAGCAGCGAGACGGAGTCCGCGCCGCCGGAGACCATGACGAGCACCGGAGCGTCTGTGGGGAGCATGTCGAAGCGCGCAACGGTCGCGCGCGCGGTGTCTGAGAGAAGCGTCATTGGGCTAGGGTACCCGAACCCGCACCTCGAGCCGCGCGCTGCGGCACTCCGGGACAAGAAACCCTCCGGGGTCGCGCGCTAGATCCGGCCCTGGTCTTCCAGGATCTCGACGACCCAGCGGGCGCTGCGGCCGACCAGCATGGCGCAGTGGGCCCAACGCGCCGGATCGTCCATGTCGCCGATGCGGGCCACGACTTCGTCGCAGGTCTCGGCCTGCTGGTCCTCGACCCAGCGCCGACGCAGCTCGCCGGCGGCCGAGTACGACGGCTCCCATGGCTGCTGCGGCGAGGTGCGTCCGGTGAACATGCCGCTCGCCATGACGGCGCCCGCGAGAGCCCCGCACATGCAGCGCGATCCGCCCAGGCCCTCACAGAACCCGGAGGCCATCGCGCTGACCTCGGCCGGCAGCGTGTGGCCGGTGACCTCGTTGACGGCCTTGACGACGGACTCGCCGCACCAGTAGCCGGCCTCGTAGTACGACGCCGCCAGCAGCTCGACCTCGTCGGCTCGCGAGAGGGTCGGCATCGCGACAAGCGTCCGGACGGCAGCGGCGGGCCGCGGCGCCGAATCGAAGTGTTGCGAGCGAGCGAGTGCCACGGTGATCCTCACGAGTTGCCGGGGACGCTTATGCTTTCGTGATAGATAGTATCACCGCTCGATATTGTTGACCACCTCCGTGCGCGCCCCGCCGCGGCCGAGCAACCCCTCGCTCGCTGCCAGGTACGCGTCGAGGATGAGCGCCAGGCCTGCCGCCAGCACCGCGCCTTGGATTGTGACCGCCGGGTCGGAGTTGGCGAGGCCGGAGATGATGGGCGCGCCCAATCCCCCGGCACCGACGATTGCGCCGATGGTCGCCGTCGACACGTTGATGACGACCGAGACCCGCACGCCGGCCAGGATCACGGGTGATGCCCAGGGCAGCTCCATCCTCCACAGCGACTGGCGCGGGGTCAGCCCCATCGCCTGCGCGCTCTCCAGCATCGGGGCCGGCACGGACACGAGGCCCTGGATCGTGTTCTGGAGCACGGGCAGGATGCCGTAGAGCGTCAGCGCGAACACCGTCGGCTTGAAGCCCAATCCGAGGAACGGCACCGCCAACGTCAGCACCGCGATCGGCGGAAAGGTCTGTGCCAGATTGGCGATGTCGGAGACCGTGTCGAAGTAGTCGGCACCGATCGGGCGGGTCACGAACACCCCGAGCCCGACCCCCACGAGCACCGAAGCGATGCTGGACACCGCGACCATGGCGAGGTGCTGGCCGATGAGCGTGATCATGCTGACCGGATACAGCAGGCGCGTCTCGTCAGGGAACATCCAGCCCAAGACCGCGTCCCAGACCGGCGGGTAGGCGGCCACCGCGAGATAGACGGCCGCCGCCACGCTCGGTGCGAGAAGATGCCGGTATGTGCGCCGCGTGCGCCCCACTCAGCCGACCGGCTTCTTGAAGTGCGCGAGGATGCCCTCGAGGCTGACCGAGCCGAGCAACGCCCCGTCCTCACCCCGAACCGCGACCACGTCGCTGCCGCTCTCCAGGATCCGCGCGAGCGCGGTGCGCAGCGACGCGTCGGCCTCGATGCCGGGGACCTCGACACCCGCGGTCGCATCGGCCGGGCCCATGATCGAGCCCGCGGTCACGAGCGACAGCCGCTTGAGCGACTTCTCACCACCCACGAACCCGGCGACGAACGCATCGGCGGGATAGGCCAGGATCCGCTCGGGGACCTCGTACTGGACGAGCCGCCCCTCCCGCATGATCGCGATCCGGTCGCCGAGACGGACCGCCTCGTCGATGTCGTGGGTCACGAACACGACCGTTTTGTTGAGCCGCGCCTGGATCTCGAGGAACTCGTGCTGGAGCCGCTCGCGGGTCAGCGGGTCGACCGCCCCGAACGGCTCGTCCATCAGCAGGACCGGGGGGTCGGCGGCCAGCGCGCGGGCGACGCCGACGCGTTGCGCCTCCCCGCCCGACAGCTCGTCGGGATAGGCCTGGTCGTAGACGTCCGGGTCCAGCCCGACGAGTTCGAGCAGCTCCGCAATACGCCCGTCGATGCGGCGCTGGTCCCAGCCGAGGAGCCACGGGACCGTCCCGATGTTCTCGTGCACGGTCCAGTGCGGGAACAGGCCCACGCCCTGGATCGCGTAGCCGATGCCGCGCCGCAGCTCCTCGACGCGCATCGAGCGCACGTCCACGCCGTCGATGGCGATGGACCCGGAGTCGGGCTCGATCAGCCGGTTGATCATCCTGAGCGTGGTGGACTTCCCGCACCCCGACGGTCCGATGAGCACGACGACCTCGCCGTCGGGGATCGTGATCGTCAGCCCATCGACAGCCGGGTGCGCCGCGCCGGGGTAGCTCTTGGTCACGTCGTCGAGTCGGATCACCGGCTCGGCTCCCTTCTCGTGCGTCTCCGGCCGATCAGCCGCTGAGCGCCTCGCATGAGCCCGTCGATCCCGACCGCGAGCGCGACGAGCGCCACCGATCCGAGCAAGACGAGGTCCGGCGCCTGCTGGGCCACGCCGAGGATGATGAACTCGCCGAGGCCGCCGGCAGCGACGAAGGCGCCCAGCGTGGCGTTGCCGACGGTCTGCTGCGAGGCGGTCCTGACTCCGGAGAACCCGATCGGCAGCGCCAGCGGCCCCTGCACGCGCTGAAGCAGCTGCCGGCTGCTCATGCCCATCCCGCGTCCGGCCTCGACCGTCGTGGCCGGCACGCTCGCCAGGCCCGCATACGTGTTGCGGGTTATCGAGAGCAGCGCGTAGAGCACCAGGGCGATGACGAGCGGCGCCCAGCCGATACCGCCCACCCCGAGGCTCCGCAGCACCGGGACCGAGCGGGAGAGTTGCGCGAGCGGCACCACGAGGATGCCGACCATCGCCAGCCCGGGCACCGTCTGAAAGACGCTCACCGCGGCGAAGATCGGCCCCTTGGCGCGAGGGCGCAGGTAGGCGGTCACCCCGAGCGCGACCCCGATCAGCGAGGCGATGACGATGGCCGCGCCCGAATAGAGCAGCTGGAGACCGACGTTGACCCAGAACTCGTCGGCGACGTTGCGGTACTCGACGAGCATGCCCAGAGATGCGAGCCGGCCGGTAAGCAGCAGCACGATGAACCCGATCGCGGGCGCGAGCGCGACCAGGTAGCCCGATGCCGAGCCCGGGCCCACCTCGCGGCGCGCCGCCACGACGAGCGTGAACGCCGCGAACACCGCAAGCCACACGCCGCCGCCAACCGAGTAGCGCGCGAATCCGCCGATCTGCTCGACGACTCGCGAGGCCGCGCTCCCGGAGAGCCACATGAGATACACGATGAGCGCGCCGGCCGCCAACCCGCGTGCACGCGACCACGGCCGCTCGTGCGCGCCCCACAGGCACAGCAGCGCCACGAGGCCCCACAGCGCGACGACCGCGGCGGCCTGGGCGCCCGACACCACGCCGCGACCCGCGAGCTGCCAGAGCGTGAGCTGTCGCGCCGTCACGATCCGGTTGGGCGAGACCGCACCGAACGCCAGCAGCGCGCAGGCGGGCGCGCCCACGACGACGGCGGTCAGGCCGACCTTGTGCACCGAGAGACGCTCCACCCGCAGATCTCCTGTCGCGTGATACAGCCCCCGGCACGGCGGTCCGCACCGGGGGCCGTGCCTGCGCGGTCGCTACTTCCCGATGAAGCCGTTGGTCTGCAGGTAGTCGGTGGCTACCGCGTCCGGGTCCTCGCCATTGACCTGGATGCGTGCATTGAGCTCCTGCAGCTTGCTGATGTCGAGCGACTGGAACACCGGATCGAGCAGCTCGGCTATCGACGGGTACTTGGCGAGGATGTCGCCGCGGACGATCGGGGTCGGCCAGTAGACGAGCTGCGCGCCCTTGTCGTCCTCAAGCACCACCAGGCCCAGGTCCGCCAGCGCGCCGTCGGTGCCATACGCCATCCCGAAGTTGACGCCGTCGGTGCCGTCGGCCACCGCCTTCTCGGTCTGCGAGGTGTTGCCGCCGGCGAACGTGACCTTCTGCGCGTCGGCGAACTTGAACCCGTAGGTCGACTCGAAGGCCGGCGCGGCGTCGGGGTTGACGAAGAACTCATCGGATCCGGCGATCTTCACGTTCTTCCCGGCTTTGATGTAGTCCGTGAAGTCCGACATCGTCTTGAGGCCGTTCTGCTCGGCGAACTGCTTCTTGAGCGCGATGAGCCAGGTGTTGTTGGCCTTGGCGGGTGCGAGCCAGACGACGTTGTTGGCCGCCTTGTCGAGCTTCTTGACGGTGTCGTATCCCTGCTGCGGGTCCTTGTACACCGATGCGGTCGACTCCGGGGACCCCTCGAAGAAGATCAGGCCCGAACCGGTGTACTCGGGGTAGATGTCGATCTCGCCGGCGAGAAGCGCCTTGCGCACGACGTCGGTGGTGCCCGTCTGCGACTTGTCGACGACATCGAACCCCGCGTCGGCGAGCCTGATCTTGATGATGCTCGAGAGCAGCTCGCCTTCCGTGTCGATCTTCGAGCCGATCACG
>CAZCRB010000014.1:5467-23677 GCA_964500985.1 uncultured Eubacteriales bacterium | reverse complement strand
AATCTGTGGACAATGTGGAAAACGCAGGTCTTGCCGCTGTGGAACCTGTGGATAAACTCCTCAGGTGCGTTGCTGTCGGTGGGGGTGATTGCTAGTGTCTTCCGCACGCGAGCCAGCCCTGTTGTGCTCGCAGAACCTTGATAGCAACCGTTTATCGGCTCCAGAGTACCTTTCGTCTAGCTTTGCTTGCCCCAGCCCGGTTTCCTGGACCAGGCCTTCAGAGAAGCTTCTGATCTTCAGAGCGACCCTGAGCGACTTTCCACAACAGGAAAGGCGGATTGCCGCGGTTTCCACAACCCGGTCGCCCGAACCCCGATAGACACACCGTCGCTAAGCAGGGGATTCGGTCTTTCCGACGACAAGGGGGCGGGAAAGATGTTTCCACAGTGTGGAAAGTTCTGTGGACAGATGTGAAAACCGCCCGTAGGCATGGGCGAACCTGCGTTCGTACTCTGAAAAGCCGCTGGTAGATGGCTTGCTTCGAGGCGGGGGAGCGTGAAGGTGATCGCAGACTTCCTGTGGATTCACCTGTGGGAAACTCCGGTTTTGTGGAAAGGTGAGGGGGATCGTTGAAGGCTTTCTACCAGTCACCCGCCGTGCTGACCACGGCTGCTTCGACAGCAGTGGTCGACGTTCACGGGTATTCAGCGCACCCGGGCGAAGAACGCCCCTATAGGTCTCGCGCGCGCGTTGCGGTCTATGACGCGGCGGCGGCGGCTCCGCGCGTCGTGGAGATCGAGCCGGCCGAGCCCGAGACGTTCATCGAGGCTATCGCCGCGACCGTACATGGCCTCGCGAGCGAGCAGGGCGGTGCCATCCCGTACACCGTCATTCGAGAGGTCTCCGAGAATCTGATCCACGCGGGATTCGCGGAACCGGTCATCTCGATCCTCGACCGCGGCGCCACCGTGCGATTTGCCGACCAAGGTCCTGGAATCCCTGACAAGGCAAAGGCCCAGCTTCCCGGATTCACCACCGCAACGGCGCACATGAAGCGCTACATCCGCGGTGTCGGTTCAGGACTTCCGATCGTGAAGGATTTCTTGTCCGTCAGTGGTGGCTCGATAGAGCTGGATGACAACCTCGGTTCAGGTGCCGTGGTCACCATCTCATCCACCCGACCAGACCACGCCCAGGCCACGCCGGTGACCTCGCGCGCCCAGTGGGACGCGCCGGCACGACAAGAAACGACGACCGGCACCTCTCTCTTCTCCTCTGCGGGACACGAGCCGCCGGTAGCGCCCCCTCAGCTGACCACCCGGCAGAAGCAGGTGCTGGCGCTGGTGATGGAGAGCGGGTCTGTGGGTCCGAGCTTCGTCTCGCGCGAACTCAATGTTGGTATCTCGACCGCCTACCGCGACCTCGCTTCGCTCGAGGACGAGGGCCTGATCTCCGCCGACGGTGGAAAGAGGCGGCTTACCGACTTCGGTATGCAGTATCTCGATGGAATGAACTCCCGTTTTCTCTAGCCCGCTTAGCCCTTAGTTGGAGATGAAATGCCTTTGCAGACCACGAATATCGTCGCAATCTGGGCATCGGTCCTGGAGATCATCCGCGACGAACTGAATGAGCCCAGTTTCAAGACATGGTTCGAGCACACCACCCCCGTCGATCTGACTGATGAGGGCGTGTTCGTGGTCGGGGTCCAGAACGAGTTCGCTCGCCTGTGGTTGGAGGAGCGTTACTCGCAGCGGCTCGAATCTGCCCTGCGCCAGGTGTCCGATACTGACCTGCGCGTGAAGATTGTCGTGGACGCCTCGGGGCAGTCGGAACCGGAGCCCGATCTCGTCGTCGTGGAACCCGAACCCGAGCAGGAGCTGCCTGAGGCATCGCAGCGTCGCGACTTCAACCCCAAGTACACCTTCGACTCATTCGTTGTGGGAGAGTCCAACACGTTCGCGCGCAATGCGGCGCTTGCCGTGGCCGAGAGACCGGGTCTTCTCTACAACCCCTTGTTCGTGTGGGGTGGACCGGGCCTTGGGAAGACGCACCTTCTCCAGGCGATCGGGAACTACGTCACCGAGAACTACCCTCACAAGAAGGTGATGTTCGTAACGTCCGAGCAGTTCACCAACGACTTCGTCGAGTCCATCAACGCCAAGACCCAGAACAGCTTCCGCCAGAAGTACCGAACGGTGGATGTTCTCCTCATCGACGACATCCAGTTCCTTCAGAAGAAGGAAGGTATCCAGGAGCAGTTCTTCAACACGTTCAACGAACTCATGCAGCGTGGGAAAGCGGTTGTCCTCGCCTCGGACCGCGCGCCCAAAGACATCAACATGGAAGAGCGCTACACGAGCCGGTTCGCGTCCGGTCTGCCGGCAGACATCCAACCGCCCGACTTTGAGACCCGCTTGGCCATCCTCAAACAGTACGTGGATAACCAGCATGTCTCATTCGAAGACGACGCTCTTACCTTCGTGGCCGAGCGATCCACTCCCAACATCAGAGAGATGGAAGGAGCCATCAACCGGATCATCGCCTACCTTCATTTGTCCCGAAGAGAGACCGTAGATCTACACATGGCCGAACAGGTCACACGCGACATGTTCCCCGAACACTCCCAGCGGCCCGTCTCGATCTCGTCGATCCAAAGAGAGGTGTGTCGCTACTACGGCATCTCTCATGCCGAGATCGTCGGGAGTAAGCGCTCTCAGGCGATAGTCTTTCCTCGTCAGATCGCGATGTACCTGTCACGTGAACTCACCGACCTTTCACTGCCTAAAATCGGCGAGGAGTTCGGTGGCAGGGATCACACGACGGTCATGCACGCGCAAGCGAAGATCCAGAAGATGATGAGCGAGCAAAGAGACGTGTACAACCAGATCCAACAGCTCACGAACACGATCCGCCAAAAGGGGTAGCCTGTTGAGAACACTGTGTACAACCTCTGAACAGAATGGGGACACAGCCCTCGTTCTGTGGACACCGGAGCGACGCTGTTGATCAGGTGGGTAGAGGGAGCACTTAGTCCACAGGTCCCAACGAATGGCCACACCGAGTACTACCTGCTCTGATGTCTGTCGTCCACATATCCACAACCCTTATTGTTATTGCTGCTGAAGAAGTTAAAGAAAGGACTAAATACCTATGAAGCTGAGCATCGCCCGCAGTGAACTGCTTGAGGCTCTCTCGGTAGTCTCGAAGGGAATGTCTGCCCGATCGACGCTTCCTATCCTTTCGGGAATCCTCGTCGTCGCCAAAGACGGAAATCTCACTCTTCAGTCGACCGACCTAGAGGTCTCGGTTCGCCTGTCGTCTCCCGCACTGGTGGAAGAAGAAGGGCAGACCGTCATCCCGGGCAAGCTGCTCGGAGACATCGTGCGCTCGCTCCCTGAGGCGGCTGTCACGCTGGAAACCGAAGGTGATCACGCGCTGGTCCGCTGTCAGCAGTCTTCCTTCACCCTGAGAACGCTGAACCCGGCCGACTTCCCCAAGTTCCCCGAAGTAGCGGTGGAGAAGTCGGTGACGCTGCCTTCCTCTGCTCTGGCCGAGATGGTCAAGAAGGTGTCCCGTGCGGTCAGCCGCGATGAGACCAGGGCGATACTCACGGGTGTCCTGCTCATCATCGAAGGACCCATCGTGAAGATGGTCGCCACCGACAGCTATCGCCTCGCGGTGTTCGAGAAGGTCTTGGACGCTGCTCCGGCCGAGGATGTCGAAGTGGTCGTGCCCGGCAAGGCTCTCGACGAGGCGTCTCGTCTTGCGACCTCGTCTCCGGAAGTCAAGATCGGTATCTCGGAGAACCAGATCGTCTTCGAGTTCGGTGAGACGACGTTCGTCACCAGGCGCATCGAAGGCGCGTTCCCCAACTACAAGCAGCTCATCCCCAAAGACGTCGAGACGACCGTCACTATCTCGACCGAGGAGTTCACCGCGGCGGTCAAGCGAGTGAGTCTTATGGCGATGCATAACACTCCCTTGCGGATCGGTGCGAACATCGAGGATCAGACCCTCTCTTTGTCGGCCACGACCCAAGACGTCGGAGATGCGTCTGAGGACCTGATGGTCAAAGCGGAGGGAAAAGATGTCGAGATCGCCTTCAATCACGCTTTCTTGATGGACGGTCTGTCTTCGATCACGACGGAACTCGTCGCAGTCGAGGTGCAGAGCTCACTGAAACCGGGCGTTCTGAAGGCTGTTGGTGGCGAAGACTACCTGTATCTCCTGATGCCTGTTCGCCTCAGCTGATAGACCTTGAGCCTCACTGTCACAAGCATCTCTCTCAGCGACTTCAGGAACTACGAGGCCTTCGACCTCGCTCTTTCTCCTGAGATAACGGTCTTGGTCGGACCGAACGCGATAGGGAAGACGAACGTCGTCGAAGCTCTCGAGCTCGTCACGGAAGCAGAGTCCTTTCGCAGGCCGGCGGCTGCCGAGTTGGTCAGGTGGGGAGCGACCGGGGCCTCGATCCGCATGTGGGCTTCTGGCGATGGGCGTACTCTCGAAGTGAGGATGGATGTCTCGTCCGAAGGCAGGCGCCTGTACCAGGTGAATGGGAAGGCGAAGAAGGCCCGCTCCCAGGTGGTCGGTGCGATTCCTTGTGTGATCTTCACACCCGACGACTTGGGGTTGGTGAAGAACTCGGCGTCGGTGCGTCGCGACGCCGTAGACGACGTCGGTGTGCAGCTCTCGTCGACGTACGGCAGGCTGAGGGCTGAATACGAACGGACCCTGCGTCAACGCAACAAGCTGCTCAAAGATGAGATGACAGACAACGACACGCTCGGCGCATGGACTGACCGGCTCGTGTCTCTCGGCGCTTCATTCGGATCGGCACGGCGCAGGCTCTTCGAGAAGATCGCCGTTGAGATGGGCGAACTCTACACGGCTATCGCGGGTGGGGAGACGTTGGAAGCCACCTATCTTGCCTCCTGGCAGCGCGAAGCAGACGACTTCGAAGGATCCGACGAGCAGTGCCTCAGGTCGTACCTGCAGCGTACGCAACAGCAGGAGCGAGCGCGCATGACCACCCTGGCGGGACCGCATCGCGACGAGATCTCCTTCGCCGTCAACGGAAACGAGGCGCGAGCCTACGCGTCTCAGGGACAACAGCGGACCATAGCTCTCGCGTTCAAGCTCGCCGAGGTACGCGTCATGGCCGGTGTCTCGGGACAGCGGCCCCTTCTGCTGCTCGACGACGTGATGTCGGAGTTGGACGAGCCGAGGAGACACGCGCTGGCTTCGTTTGTCGGAACAGAGGCCCAGACGGTCATAACGACGACCAACCTCGGATACTTCGAGCCGACGCTGCTGGATCGATCCGCGGTGGTGGAGTTGCGATGACACGAGGTAAGCAGACGGATCTAAGAAGCGCGCTGGGGGAGTTTGCCGCCAAGATGGACCGCAAGGCCGGAGGGGCTCTCCTGCAGGTGCGCGTCGCGGAAGCTTGGGAGGCGGCTGCCGGCCCCGCGGTGGGCGAGCACACGACGAACGCCTATCTGCGCGGACACGAACTGGTCGTCGCCGTGGACTCACCCATCTGGGCGACCGAACTTTCAGCGCTTTCAGGACGCTACGTTGAGGAGCTGAATCACCTTCTCGGTGGAAAAGTGGTCACCTCCGTCCGCTTCACTGTTTCTCAGAAGGTCGAACGAGAGAAGCAGAGGAAACGAGCCGAGCAAGAAGCCGAGGAATTCTATCTCCAAGACAAGGTACAAGCGATCCCCTTGTCGAGCATCGAGAGGGCGCAGATAGAGGAATCGGTCAAGGGGATTCCCGACCCAGAGCTCCGAGAGGCGGTCTTGAGGGCCACCGTCGCGGACTTCGAGTGGAAAAAGGGTATCGCGGCGCATAACGCCCGACAGGAGCCGCGAGAGAGCCTCTGAGCGGCATAATCGGGGCTTCCACCCCACAAATTGTGCTACCATACAGGGGGCCACCACAACATATCGTGGCTTCCGGGGACGCTGTGGCGTCCCGCGTCCTTTTCGTGCGTTCGCTAAGGAGCCAGTGTGTCCGACAAGTCCACGTCGTACTCCGGTAAGGACATCCAGGTTCTCGAGGGCCTTGAGGCGGTTCGCAAGAGGCCCGGTATGTACATCGGCTCTACCGGCCCCAAGGGTCTGCATCACCTGGTGTACGAGATCGTCGACAACTCGGTCGACGAAGCACTCGCGGGATACTGCACCGCCGTCGAAGTCGTCATCCACGCCGACAACGCGATCAGTGTCACCGACAACGGCCGTGGTATCCCGGTCGACAAGCACCCCAAGCTCAAGAAGCCCACGGTCGAGGTCGTCCTCACCGTCCTGCATGCCGGTGGTAAGTTCGGCGGCGAGGGATACAAGGTCTCTGGCGGTCTGCACGGCGTAGGCGCCTCGGTCGTCAACGCACTCTCGACGCGCCTCGATGTCGAGGTGAAGCGTGACGGCGCCATCTGGACCCAGACCTACGATCACGGTAAGCCGGTGGCCCCGCTCGCCCAAGCCGGCAAGTCGAAGGCGACCGGAACAAAGACCACCTTCTGGGCCGACCCCGAGATCTTCGAGACGACGGTCTACGATTTCGACACGCTCGCGACCCGATTCCGCGAGACGGCGTTTCTGAACAAGAACCTCAAGATCACCCTCACCGACGAGCGTGAGCTTGAGCCGCGCCGCGAGGAGTTCCGCTACGCGGGCGGTATCGTCGACTTCGTCAAGTATCTCAACGAGAACAAAGAGACGATTCACTCCCGACCGGTGTACTTCGAGGCCGAAGGGCCCGAAGGTTCGGTCGAAGTCTCGATGCAGTGGAACACGAGCTACTCGGATTCGGTGCTGGCGTTCGCCAACAACATCAACACGCACGAGGGTGGCACCCACCTCGAGGGCTTCAAGAACGCGCTCACCCGTACGATCAACGAGTACGCGCGCCGACAGGGCATCTTGAAGGAGAAGGACGAGAACCTGTCCGGCGAGGACATCCGCGAGGGTCTCGCCGCGATCATCTCCGTGAAGCTCCACGACCCGCAGTTCGAGGGACAGACCAAGACCAAGCTCGGTAACACCGAGATGCGCGGACTGGTCCAGTCAATCGTCACGCAGGGCCTCGCCGAGTACCTCGAGGAGCACCCCAAGCCCGCCCGGGCCATCGTGACCAAGTCCGCTCAGGCGGCCAAGGCGCGAGCGGCTGCGCGCAAGGCGCGCGAGCTCACCCGGCGCAAGGGCCTGCTCGAGTCGAGCACGCTTCCGGGCAAGCTCGCCGACTGCTCGATCAAAGACGCCGCGCTCGCCGAGATCTACCTCGTGGAGGGCGACTCGGCCGGCGGCTCGGCCAAGCAGGCGCGCGACCGCTCGTTCCAGGCGATCCTGCCGTTGCGCGGCAAGATCCTCAACGTCGAGCGGGCCGGCCTGAACCGCGCTCTCTCATCTGAAGAGATCCAGGCCATGATCACCGCGATGGGCACCAACATCGGCGACGAGTTCGACGCCGAGTCCGCCCGGTATCACAAGGCGATCATCATGACCGACGCCGACGTCGACGGCGCCCACATCCGCTGTCTGATCCTGACGTTCTTCTACCGGTTCATGCCGGAGATGATCGAGCGCGGCTACATCTACATCGCGCAGCCCCCGCTGTACAAGCTCAGCGTCGGCAAGAAGCACGAGTACGCGTACAACGACGCCCAGCTGCAGATGGCCATCGGGCGACTCCCCGAGGGCACCAAGTACAACATCCAGCGCTACAAGGGTCTTGGCGAGATGAACCCCGAGCAGTTGTGGGAGACGACGATGGACCCGAGCAGGCGCACCCTGCTTCAGGTCACGATCGACGACGGCTTCGCTGCCAACCGGGCGTTCGAGGATCTGATGGGTGATCAGGTGGAGCCGCGCAAGGAGTTCATCCAGCGGCACGCCAAGGACGTTCGGTTCCTCGACATCTAGACAAGGGGACGGCTCGCATGGCGAAGGACGGGGGCTTCAAGATGCCTCCCCCGCAGCGGAAGGAACCGAGCCGGTTCGAACCGCCGCCCTGGGAGAAGGAGGCGTTCGAGGAGCTTGAACGCCGCAAGGCTGCGGGCGAGGAGCGCTCGGAAGCGGTGGTTCCCGCTACGGAGGAGCCCGCGGCAGACGTTCCTCTGGAGAAGAGGGTTCCGGAGGTCACGAAGACTCCCGGGGACTGCGGCACGGACGGTTCCGGCGTCGCGGCCGAGCAGGGGAAGCCGAACGGCGCGACGCTGCCGGTCGAGGCGGTATTGATCGAGATGCTGTCGGAACTGCGTGATGAGGAGCCGTCGAGTCAGAACGTGATTCACGGGATCAGCATCGGCGTGGCGATCGCACTGCTGGCCTTGGGAGCGGTGCTGGTGATCTGGGGTATGGCCGGGATCGTTGGATCCCGTTTCACAGGAACCATCGGCCTTGCCGGTGGGGCGGTATTGCTGACATTCGGGGCCGGGTTCGTTGCGCTTGCCCTGTGGCTGGTAACACGGACACTTCGACAGCGAGGAGTGCTGTAAGTGGCAGACGAGACTCCAACGATGGACACGAGCGGCACCACGCTGCTGCCTATCGAGATCCAGACCGAGCTCAGGAACTCGTTCCTGGAATACTCGATGAGCGTCATCGTTTCGCGTGCGCTTCCTGACGTTCGCGACGGCCTCAAGCCGGTTCACCGCAGGATCCTCTACGCGATGAACGAGTCGGGCCTGACGCCGACCCGCGCGTACAAGAAGTCCGCGTGGACCGTCGGTGAAGTAATCGGCAAGTACCACCCGCACGGCGACTCCGCGGTCTACGACACGATGGTGCGTATGGCGCAGCCGTTCGCCATGCGCGCACCGCTCGTCGACGGCCACGGCAACTTCGGCTCGGTCGACGGCGACTCCGCGGCCGCGATGCGCTATACGGAATCGCGTCTGCACCGGCTGGCCATGGAGCTGCTCCGCGACCTGGACAAAGAGACGGTCGACTTCGGCCCGAACTACGACGAGTCGCTGTCCGAGCCGCTCGTGCTGCCGAGCCGCTACCCCAACCTGCTCGTCAACGGTTCCGCGGGTATCGCGGTCGGTATGGCGACCAACATCCCGCCGCACAACCTCGGCGAGGTCATCGACGCGACCACGCTGTTGATCGACAACCCCGAGTGCACGGTCGACGACCTGCTCGAGGTCCTGCCGGGTCCGGACTTCCCGACCGGCGGCATGATCATGGGCCGTGAAGGGATCCGCTCGGCGTACGAGACCGGGCGCGGGTCACTCACGGTGCGCGGCAAGGCCCACATCGAGCAGACCTCGACGGGCCGGACGCGGATCATCATCACCGAGATCCCGTACCAGGTGAACAAGTCCAAGCTCGTGACCAAGATCGCCGACCTCGTCCGCGAGAAGAAGCTGACCGAGATCAGCGACCTGCGCGACGAGTCGGACCGCAAGGGCATGCGCGTCGTCATCGAGCTCAAGAACAACTGCATCCCGCAGGTCGTGCTCAACAAGCTCTTCAAGCACACCCAGCTGCAGCAGGGCTTTGGCGTGATCAACCTGTCGCTGGTCGATGGGGTGCCGCGCACGCTCACACTCAAGGAGACGCTGCACTACTACATCGAGCATCAGAAGGACGTCATCGTCCGCAGGACCAGGTACGAGCTGCGCAAGGCGCAGGAGCGCGCACACATCCTCGAGGGCTACGTCATCGCGCTCGACAACATCGACGAGGTCATCAAGATCATCCGCGGGTCCCAGACCGACACGGAGGCGAAGAGCCGCCTCGTCGAGCGGTTCGGCCTGTCCGATGCCCAGACAGACGCCATCCTCGAGATGCGCCTGCGTCGCCTCGTCGGCCTCGAGCGCGACAAGATCCAGGCGGAGCTCAACGAGCTTCGCGAGAAGATCGCGTGGTACAACCGCGTGCTGTCCGAGCCGGCGCTCGTGCTCCAGATCATCAAAGACGAGCTCGCGGAGATCAAAGAGAAGTTCGGCAACAAGCGCCGCACCGAAATCAGCAACGCGACGAAGGACCTCGACGTCGAGGACCTCATCGCCGAAGAGGACATGGTCGTCACCATCACCAAGGCCGGCTACGTCAAGCGTCTGCCGGTGGCCACGTACCGCCAGCAGAAGCGCGGCGGCAAGGGCCTGCAGGGCGTCAACCTGCGCGACAACGACTTCGTCGAGCACCTCTTCATCGCGAGCACGCACGACTACGTGCTGTTCTTCTCGACCAAGGGCAAGGTCTATCGCCTCAAGGTCCACGAGCTGCCGTTGGGCTCGCGCCACGCGAAGGGCACCGCGGTCGTGAACCTGCTGCCGTTCGAGACCGAGGAGAAGATCGCCGCGGTCATCAACACCAAGACGTTCAGCCCGGACGAGTTCCTCATGTTCGCGACCTCGCACGGCATGGTGAAGAAGACCGCCATTCAGGCGTACGACCGCAGCCGCCGCGACGGCATCATCGCCATCAACCTGCGCGACGACGACGAGCTCATCTCGGTGCGTCGCGTGAAGACGGGCGAGAAGGTCATCATGGTCAGCTCGGCGGGCAAGGCCATCAAGTGGGACGAGTCGGAGGCCCGCCCGATGGGCCGCGACACCATGGGCGTCAAAGGCATGAACATCAAGGAGGGCGAGCGCGTCCTCGGCATGGAGATCGCGCCGGACGGCAGCGAGCTGTTCGTCGTGACCGAGCGCGGCTACGGCAAGCGCACGCCGGTGGGCGAGTACCCCGAGCACCATCGGGGCGGCCAGGGCGTTAGGACGATCACCGTCACGCCCAAGAAGGGCCAGCTCGCCGGCATGAAGATCGTGGGCGCGGCCCACGAGCTGATGCTGATCTCGGAGGAGGGTGTCGTCATCCGCGTCAAGGCGGACGACATCTCCAAGCTCGGCCGCTCCACCCAGGGCGTGAAGGTCATGAACGTGAGTGAGACCGACCGGGTGAGCGCCATCGCGCGCGTCAGCGGCGGCAAGGCCAAGGTCGTCAAACCGCGCGGCGTGGGCGAGGGGCAGGCATCGCTGCTCGATGGCCCTGCGCCGGAGGAGGCGGCACCCACCGATGAGCTCGGTCATGACCTGGCCGAAGTCGAGGCAGAAGAGCTCGTCGCCGAGGAGTTCGAGGATGCCGAGGACGGCGAGATCACCGAAGGCTGAGCGTCTCGAACCGAGGGGGAGTGGCGTGGCCCCTGACAGGGTCGCTGAGAGGCTAGAAGCCGTCGAGGTCGTGCTCTTCGACCTCGACGGCACGCTCGTCGACACGCTGGGGCTGATCCTCGAGTCGATGCGCCACGCCACGGGCAAAGTGCTCGGGGCGCCGCTGCCGGACGACACGCTCATGCGCGACGTGGGGGTCCCGCTCACCGTCCAGATGCGCGCGTTCTCCGAGGAGCACGCCGACGAGCTGGTGGCCGTGTACCGGGAGCACAACGCCCGAGTGCACGATGCGCTGATCCGCGAGTATCCGGGGACGGAGTTGGCGCTCGAGCGGCTCTCGTCTTCAGGGTATCGGCTCGGGGTCGTCACCTCGAAGATGAAGAGCGTCGCCCAGCGCGGGCTCGAACGGTTCAGTCTCGGTCGGTTCTTCGAGGTGTTCGTGGCGTCGGACGACACCGATGCCCACAAGCCCGAACCCGACCCCATTCTTCTCGCGGCGTCTCGCCTGGGCGTCTCGCCGACACGGTGTGCCTACGTCGGTGACAGCGAGTTCGACGTTGCGGCAGCCAATGCCGCCGGAGCGGTCTCGGTCGCGGCGCTGTGGGGGGCGGGAAAGCCCGAGGTCGTGCTCGCGCAGAACCCGGACTACGTCGTGCACGCGATTCTCGAGGTCGCGGCGCTTTTCGATGGGCATGAGAGGGGATTCCGCGCGCGTTTGGGCGAATAATGCTGTGGAGCGCCCGCCTGCCTAGCGCGCGTTGTGGAAGAATCAGAGGGTGTCTACCGGGGTGGCCCAAGGAGGAACGGTGTCCAAGAGGACCAAGATCATCATTGCCGTAGTCGCGCTTGTCGTGGTTGCTGGCGTCGTCGCGTACCTGTTCCTCGGCTCCAAAGGCTCGGGCCCCGAGGTCGAGACGGCAACCGTCACCAAGACCGAGCTCGCGGTGACCGTCACCGCTTCGGGCAAGGTCGAGGCCGGCGTGAGCGCCGAACTCTTCCCGCCCGCCGCCGGCACACTGGCTGACATCTACGTATCCGATGGCGAGACGGTCACGGCCGGCACTAAGATCGCGGTCATGGACACGGCGCCGCTCGAGCTGCAGGTCGAGCAGGCCAAGGCCGGCCTCGCTCAGGCCCAGGCCCAGCTCAAGAACGTGGGTGCGGCCGGCGGGTCGGCCGACGTCAAGGCCGCGCAGTCGGCACTGACCGCCGCCAACGCGAGCTACAACGCGGCGCTCGCATCGCAGTCGGCTGCCAAGACCGCGTACACGAACGCTCAGAACGCCTACTCGGCGGCCAAGTCCGTCTACCCGTCGAACAGCCCGACGGTGACCGCCGCCTACGCGGCCCAGCAGCAGGCGTACGCGGGCTACCAGAGCGCGAAGGCCGGCGTCGCGCAGGCGCAGGCCGGCGTCGATCAGGCCAAGGCGGGGCTGGCGCGGGCCAAGGCCGCCAACAACGGTGCTTCCCGGAGCGCGGCTCAGGCGGGTGTCGCCAGTGCGACGGAGGCGCTCGCGGTGGCCGAGCAGGCGCTCGAGGACGCCACGCTCGTCGCCCCCATCGACGGGATCGTCGTGTTCAATGCGACGGCGTCAGCCGCCGGCGTGGGCCCCAAACCGGCCGCCGGTTCGCCGGTATCACCGGCTTCCGCCCCGTTCACCATCGTGGACCTCGGTGCCCTCAAGTTCAGCGCCGAGGTTGACGAGGCCGACGTCGATCGGGTCAAGGCCGGCATGAAGGCCAAGATCACCCTCGACTCGTTCCCCGGCGAGGAGTTCGTCAGCACGGTCGCGCGCGTCAACCCGACCGCCCAGCCGACCGCTACGGGCGGCACGGTGTTCGTCGTGGAGCTCTCGCTGGACGACTCCGGCAAGAGCGTGCTTCTCGGGATGAAGGGCGATGCCACGATCGAGGTCAGCTCGGTCGGTGCGGCGCTGACGATCCCGGTCGAGGCGCTGTTCAGCGAGGGCGGGACGGACTACGTCTACGTCGTGAGCAACAACAAGCTGGCCAAGACCGAGATCACGACCGGGGCGACGACCGACACGGAGGTCGAGGTGCTCAGCGGGCTCAACGAGGGCGACGTGGTCGCGCTTTCCGGCTCGACCCAGTACACGGACGGCATGTCCGTGCGAGTGAAGAACCCGTAGTCCGTCGTGGACCAAGCGCACCCCGGCCCTGACCCGAGCACGGAGCACGAAGGCGTCTGCGGAATCAGAGCCGTGCTTGAGGCGCGCGATGTAACGAAGACGTACTCCCTCGAAGGCATCGAGGTAAGCGCCCTTCGCGACGTGGACCTTCAGGTGTGCGAAGGCGAGATGCTCGCGATCATGGGACCCTCCGGCTCGGGCAAGTCGACCCTCATGCACATCGTCGGTCTGCTCGATCGGCCGAGCAGCGGCACCGTGACCATCGATGGCGAAGACGTCAGCCAGATGGAGCCGAATGCGCTGGCGCAGGTGCGTAACAAGCGCATAGGGTTCGTATTCCAAGCGTTCAATCTGCTCGCGCGGACCAGTGCGCAAGCCAACGTCGAGCTCCCGTTGATCTATGCGGGGGTCAGCGGTGCCGAGCGCGCATCGCGCGCGAAAGCGGCCCTCGAACAGGTGGGGCTCGGCGAGCGGCTGGGCCACACCCCGAACCAGCTCTCCGGCGGGCAGCAGCAGCGCGTCGCGATCGCCCGTGCGCTGGTGACGAACCCCTCGATCGTGCTCGCCGACGAGCCGACCGGGAACCTCGACTCGAGAAGCGGCGTCGAGGTGATGGCGTTTCTGCAGGAGCTCAACCGTCGGGGCATCACGATCGTGCTGGTCACTCACGACGCCAACGTCGCCCGTCACGCGCAGCGGATCGTCCACATCATGGACGGCCGCATCGTCGAAGACGAGGTCGTCATCGACCGGGTCGATGCCGCCGCTGAGCTGAGCGCCATGGCGGAGGCGGACCAGTGAACCTTCCCGAGAGCTTCCGCATCGCGCTCAGGGCGCTGAACGCGAACAAGGTGAGAAGCGCGCTGACGATGCTCGGGGTCATCATCGGCGTCTCTGCGGTGATTCTGCTCGTCGCGATCGGCTCGGGGGTCCAGCAAGAGATCACCGGGACGATCGAGGGCCTGGGAAGCAACCTGCTCTTCGTGTTCCCCGGCAACTTCACGGCCGGCGGCGGTGGCGGCGGCGGTGGTGGCGGGCCCAGCGCCAACATCACCAAGAAGTTCACTCTCGCCGATGCCGAAGTCCTTCAGCGTCGCCTCGGAAGCGAGGCGATCGTGGTCCCGGTGGTACAGGGCGCTGCCGTGCTCAAAGCGGGGAACCGCACCGCGCGTTCCACGATCGCGGCCGCCAACGAACAGGGAGACGCGGTCTTCAACGCCGACTACCTGGCCGGTCGCCATTACAACAAGAGCGAGTACGCGACGGCCGCGCGCGTGTTGATGCTCGGGGCCACGCCGGCCACCGAGCTCTTCCCGGGTCAGAACCCGGTCGGTCGTGAGCTGACGGTGAACGGTGAACGGTTCCTGGTCATAGGGCAGCTCGCCGCGCAGGGGGGCACGCTCTCGGGCGACCAGGACAACCAGATCTACATGCCCACGACCACGGCGCAGCGTCTCTTGGGCACGCGGGACCTGTCCTCCATCATCCTGAAGGCGGCCGACGCGAACAACGTCGAGCAGGTCAAGGCGCGCGTCCAGCAGACACTGCGCCCGGCTTTTGGCGACGAGTTCACCGTGTTCACCCAGGAGCAGACGCTGGGGATCTTGTCGTCGTTGCTTGGAACGCTGACCGTCATGCTGGCGGGCATAGCCGGCATCTCGCTCTTGGTGGGCGGCATCGGCATCATGAACATCATGCTCGTCAGCGTGAGCGAGCGTACGCGCGAGATCGGCATCCGCAAGGCCGTGGGCGCACGCACCTACGACATCATGAGCCAGTTCGTGATCGAGGCCGTGATGCTCTCGGTGACCGGCGGCATGCTCGGCATCGCGCTGGGGTGGCTCGGAGCACTGGCGTTGACGCGGTTCGTGCCGACCGAGGTGACGTGGTGGGCGGTGGCGCTCGCGTTCTTCTTCAGCGCCGCGGTCGGCATCTTCTTCGGGGTCTATCCCGCGTGGAAGGCGTCGCGCCTCGACCCGATCGATGCGCTCCGGTACGAGTAGTCCGCGCCGGGTCGTCGGCCGCTACTCGCTGAAGTCCTCGGGATCGACGCTCTCCAGGAACGCGCGGAACGCGGCGAGCTCGGCTTCCTCGTCAACGGCGGCACCCGGCTCGTCGGGGACGGCGGCCATGTTGAGGACCTCCTCGGCGACGTAGATAGGTGCGCCGGTGCGGATCGCGAGAGCGATCGAGTCCGAGGGACGCGCATCGACCAGCCGTGTCTGCTCCTCGCCGCGCAGGACGATCGCCGCGAAGAACGTGCCTTCCTCCACGCGGGTCACGATCACACGCTCGACGTACGCGTTGAGGGTCTCGATCACCTCACGCATCAGGTCGTGGGTCATCGGGCGGGGCATCTCGACTCCCTCGAGCGCCAGCAGGATCGCCGCCGCCTCCGGGTGCCCGATCCAAATGGGGAGCAGGCGGTCGCTGCCGGGCTCCTCGTCAAGGGGCTTGAGCACGAGCACCGGCTGGTTGGTGCGCGGATCGACAGCGAGGCTCGCGATTCTGACCTGGATCATCCGGCACCACCTTTCGCCGTCGCACGGAGGTTCATAGAGTGTACCCGCGCCACCATGATAGCCGAGGCCCCCGAGGTGGTCGGTCGAGCAGCGCCTCGATGCGCCGCGTGGTCGACCGGACGCGCAACGTCTCTCCGGCGTTGACTCGCACAATCGCGTCGGGTATGGTATCCGAGCGTTTCAGCCCTACCGGGCCCGTAGCTCAGTTGGTTAGAGCGCACGGCTGATAACCGTGAGGTCACTGGTTCGAATCCAGTCGGGCCCACCATCAATCGCGAATAGGCGCTCCTGCGTGGCCGAGTTGCCGCAGGGGCGCTTATTGCGTTTCCGGGCCGCGATCGGCGAGAAGGTCCTGAGTGGCGTCGTGCACGTCGCCCGACCGGGATCAGGCCTCGAGGCGCACCTGCATCACGTCGATCGTGCCGGCGTCGAAGCCTGCCTTGCAGTACGCGAGGTAGTAGCGCCACATGCGCACGAACCGCTCATCGAACCCGAGCTCCCTCACCTGCGGAAGCGCGGCCTCGAATCGGGAACGCCACTCCGCGAGCGTCGCCGCGTAGCAGTCCCCAAAGAAGTGCTGCTCCGAGACGGTCAGTCCTTCTCGGGTCGCCGCCGCCTCGAAGCGCTCCGGGCTCGGCAGCATGCCGCCGGGGAAGATGTAGCGCTGGATGAAGTCCGGATGCCGCACGTAGTCCTCGAACCGTGAGTCATCGATCGTGATGACCTGCAACGCCGCGGCCCCGCCCCGTCCGAGGAGTTCGCGCACGCGAGAGAAGAACGTCGGCCACCACTTCACGCCCACGGCCTCGAACATCTCGATCGACGCGATCTGCGTGAAGCCGCTGTCCGGGATCGCCCGGTAGTCCTGGAGCCGGATGTCGACGAGCCCCTCGAGCCCTTCGCGCGCGACCGCCTCCGTCGCCCATGAGTGCTGTTCTTCCGAGAGGGTCACGCCCGTCACGCGGCAACCCGCCTGCCGCGCCGCATGGATCGCGAAGCCGCCCCAGCCGCAGCCGATCTCGAGCAGGCGGTCCTTGCTCGTCGGCTGCAGCAGCTCCAGCAGGGCGTCCCACTTGCGGACCTGTGCCACGGGCAGCGGCTCGTCGGGGGCGGGCGTGCTCGCGTACATGGCCGACGAGTAGGCCATGGTCGGGTCGAGCCACAGCCGGTAGAAGTCGTTTCCGAGGTCGTAGTGGTACGCGATGTTCTTGCGCGAACCCGAGACGCTGTTCTCTCTGGCCGCGTGCCACGCACGCGTGACAGGGGTGAGAAGGTTCGCGCTGGAGCCCGGCTCCGGGCCGAGGTTGGCGAGTCCGAGCGCGAGCACCGCGTCGAGGTCGGGGGAGTCCCACGCGCCGTCCATGTAGGCCTCGGCCATCCCGAGCGACGTGCCCGCCAGAGTCCGCCGGGCCGCGGCAGGAGTGATCAGCCTGACCGTGGCGGCCGGACCGGGCTCGGCTCCTTCGAACGTGCGGGTTCTGCCGTCGCGGCCGACGAGCGTCAGCGAGCCGGCCCTCAGGCCGCGCGCCAAGACGAGACCGACGAGGCGTTCTGAGATCGTCGAGCTCACAGCGAGTTCTCCTCCGGAGGCGGTGGTGTATGTGAGAAGAAAGGTACCCGCTTCGCGAACAGCTTGAGCGCCTGCCAATGGATCAGGATCAGCGCCCGCACCGATATCGGACCCATGCGCATGACCGCGCGCACGAGCGACCGGTCGGTCAGCGGCTCCGCTTCGAGCGCAAGAGAAGCGGTGAGCACGTGCGGGCCCGCGACGTAGTCGCGGATGGACACGTAGAGCCGCTCCTCGGGCGGGCTGAAGTGGAACTCGTAGCACACGTCCTCGCGCTGGATGAACGGCGAGACGTAGAACGCTTTGGTGGCGGTCGGCCGCGACGACCAGTCGAAGGGCTGACCGCCGTTGTGCAGCAGGTAGTTGTGGTGATCGTGAAAGGTGTTCTGCACCTCCGCGAGCACCGCTCGCGGCGTCCCGTCGGCATGGAAGCAGTACCAGAACGCTACGGGGTAGAACCGAAAGCCGAGCACGCGAGGAAACGCGAGCAGGTACACCGCACCGCCCTCGAGGTCGATGTTCGCCTGCGCGAGAAGTCCGTCGATCCAGGGCCGCAGTGCGGATCCGTCGCGCGGGCCGTGGTCGGAGTCCCACATACTGACCAGGGCGCGTCGGTTGTGCCCGAACCTCTTGAGGCCGGCGTCGAGATCATCGAGCTCGGCCAGGTCGGTGAGCAGGTAGTAGACCCCGTAGCTGAAGCGGTTCACCGCGGGGGTCGTGCGCTCGTGCGTCACCGCGCCGGTGTAGAGCCTGCTGTTCACGCTCCCGGCTCGCTCTCGGGATCGAGGGCGACCGCGGCCGCGCGGGGCAGCTCGTCTGTCTGGCGCTCGGTCTCGCCGGGGAACAGCTTGCGGGTCTGGCCCAGCATCGGGACGGGTGCTCCGGGCAGGGCGCGCGTCC
>CAZCRB010000014.1:0-5367 GCA_964500985.1 uncultured Eubacteriales bacterium | reverse complement strand
AGCTTGCGGGTCTGGCCCAGCATCGGGACGGGTGCTCCGGGCAGGGCGCGCGTCCGCGAGGCGTCGAGCTCGCCGCTCCACGGCACGGTCGCGCCGAGGGCCTCGGCGACCCGGACCCCGGAAAGCATCCCGTCCTCGTGGAACCCGTAGCGTGTCCACGCACCGGCATACCAGATACCGTCCGTGCCTTGGATGGTGGGCAGCTGTTGCTGGGCGAGAACCGCCGCGCGCGAATACATGGGGTGGTCGAACACGAGGTGCGCGAGCAGGGTGCCGGGCTCCGGTTCGTGATCGCGGTTCAGGGTCTCCATCACCGTGACCATGCCCGTGGGCAGCGATTGGAGCGTGTTGAGCTGGTAGGTGAGCATGAGCATCGACTTGGTGATGTCACTCGTGGAGGAGTACCAGTTCCAGCTCGCCCACGCACGGCGGGTGTGCGGCATGAACGACTCGTCCGTGTGGATGACCACGTCATTCTGCCAATAGTCGAACGCGCCGAGAACGGCCCGCTCCTCGGGGGTCATGGTCGCGCCGAGGATCTCTCGTGTCTGTGGCGGGTGGGTGGCCATGATCACCGCATCGTAGTCACGCGAGCGCGCCGCGGTCGTGACGCGCAACCCGGAGGCGACGCGCTCGACGCGCTCGACCGGCTCGTTCAAGAACAGCTCGCCGGAGAGGCTCTGGACGGCTCGCTCGAGGTAGGTGCGCGCGCCTCCCTTGACCGACAGCCACATCGGCTTGCCGGTGACGTGCAGCAGGCCGTGGTTGTCGCAGAAGCGCAGGAACGTGTGTGCCGGGTAGTCGAGCATGTCGCCCGGCGGCGTGGACCAGATCGCATCACCCATCGGGATGAGGTACCAGTCGCTGAAGCCGGCACCGTAGCCCTCTCGCTTGATGAGTTCGCCCAAGGTGAGCTCGGCCACGGTGGGGTCGGCGAGCAGCCGGTCCGCGTCGCGGCTGAACCGCAGCACGTCGGTCAGCATCCGCAGGAACCGGGGGTTCGCGAGGTTCTTGCGCTGGGCGAAGACCGTGGAAAGGTTCGTCCCCGACCATTCGATGCCCTCGTCACGCACCTGTACCGAGAACGACATGTCGGCGTCGTGGGCCTCGATGCCGAGCCGCTCGAAGAACCGGATGAGGTTGGGATACGTCCGCCGGTTGAAGACCATGAACCCGCTGTCGACGGGGAACTCCTCGCCTTGGCTGGTGACGTCCAGGGTGCAGGTGTGGCCGCCGAGCCGGGGTTCGGATTCGTAGAGGTCGACCTCGTGAACGGGGGAGAGGAGCCAGGCACTGGACACGCCACCGATTCCGGACCCGACGACGGCAATTCTCACGGAGTTCCCCTCTCAAAGGTTGCTCACAAGATGAACGAAGGTATACAGACAAGGAGATGATTCCCAGCCAAAGCGCGTAGAGGGGCGTCCATGACCCACATTCTCATCACGGGAGTATCGACGGGCATCGGTCGGGCGTGCGCACTCAAGTTCGCTGCGGAAGGCTGGAAGGTCACGGGCACCGTGCGCGACCCGGACCGCGTCGAAGAGCAGGACCGGCTGCCCGGCGTGGAGCTCGAGCGACTCGACCTGGCGGTCCCCGGGTCGGCAGCGTCGCTCGGCGCCAGGGTCATCGAGGCCAGCGGCTGTCCCGACGTGCTGCTGAACAACGCCGGGATGCTGCAGTTCGGACCGATCGAGGAGTACTGCCAGCCCGAGCTCGAGCGCATATTCCAAGTCAACGTCTTCGGTCAGCTCGAGCTGATCCGCGCGCTGGTCCCCGCGATGCGCGAGCGGGGGTCCGGCGTGATCGCCAACGTCACCTCGCTCGGCGGCCGCATGGTCTTCCCGTTCTTCGCCGCCTACAACTCGACGAAGTGGGCTCTTGAGGGGGCCTCGGAGGGGCTCTGGCACGAGCTGCGGCCGTTTGGCGTACGCGTCAAGGCGATAGAGCCCGGGTTCGTCGAGACGGCGATCTGGGACAAGGTGCTTCCCGCCGAGGCCGGCGCGCTCATTGCGACCGACGTCTACCGGCCGTACCTGGCGAGCATGATGGAGTTCGAGAAGACGATCACCGACCGCACGCCTCCGGACGAGGCCGCGGTCGAGGTCTTCCGCGCGGTGACCGACGACTCAGACCGGCTGCGCTACCCGATCGCGGCGTACGCCAAGTCGCTGACCGCGAGCCGGCGCGCCGTCGGCGATCAGGCGATGATGCGGTTCTTCCACACGCGCTGGATGGGGCAGCCGGACGGAGACGACCGGCTATGACCGATCGACCCCGCGTCAACGCGCCGGGAGCACTGACGATCGCCGTCCTCGTAGGCGGCCTCGGCTCCGCTGCGATCGTCACGAGCCTCTCGGCGCTCAATGTGGGGTCCGATGCAGCGATGGTTCGACTCTCGGCCATCGGCGGGACAAGCGTATTGCTGGCCGCCGCGATCGTCACGCTGGTCTGCGGGTTCTTGCTGCAGATCCCGGCGGACCGGAACGCGTGGGCGGCAGCGGGCGCGGCTCTGGCGCTTACCGCCGCCGGTTCCGGTCTGCGCGCGCTCAGCATCCTTGCGGGTCAGACGATGGCTGAGCCGGGTGCGGCCGAGTCGGTCTACGCGCTCGGCATGCTGGTGCTGCTGGGAGCGCTGATCGGGTGGCCGCTCACGAGACTGCGTGACCTCTCGCTCGGCACGCTGCTTCTCGAGACCGCGGGCGTGTCGATCTGTGCGGTCGGACTGTTCTGGTTCACCGTCGGGAGCGGGGCGGCGAGCGCGGCACGCCGCGGCGGCGCCATCGAGCCGGTGCGGATGCAGGAGTTCCTCGGATTCGAGATGACCCTGGGTGTCGCCTGCGTGTTCATGCTGCTCGCCGCGGTCCATCTGTGGCGGCACGAGGCCGTCATGCCGTGGGTCTGCCTGGTGGCCGGCGTCGTCTGCATCGTGGTGGGCGACGTGATGTGGCTCGTGCAGATGACGGGCGAGGGCTGGACGCCCGGTGCGCTCGGGGACTTCATCCATATCAGCGGTCACGTGCTGATCGCGGCCGGCGCAGCGCTCTCGCTGGAGAACCAGCGCTACGCACGTCGCCGGTCGCCCGTAGCGGAGACGCCAAAGTCGCCGGGTGCGCCCTCACCCGCCTAGCAGGGTCACGACCACGTCGTGGTCCTTCTCGTCATCGTGCAGCGGTATCGCCGTGCCTGCGATGAGCGCCCCGTCGACCTCCACTCGCGCGACACCGCGGTTGACCCCCCGCGGGTTCTCGACGCGCACGTGGTAGCGCGCCGACCCGTGGCGGTAGGTCAGCGAGAAGCCGGGCCACCGCTTGGGGATGCAGGGATCGATGACCATCGATCGGCTGCCGTCGGGCTGGGTCCAGACGCTGAAGCCCAGCAGCGAGCGGACCGCGACGCGGTAGAACCAGGACGCCGAGCCGGTGTACCAGGTCCACCCCCCGCGGCCGGTGTGCGGCTCGACCGCGTAGACGTCGGCCGCTACGACGTACGGTTCGACCTTGTACCGCTCGACGCCCGCCGGATCGAGCGCATGGTTGACCGGGTTGATCAGGTCGAGAAGCGCGAGCGCCTCGTCTCCATCGCCGCGCATCAGGTACGCGAGCGCGACCCAGAGCGCGCCGTGCGTGTACTGCCCGCCGTTCTCTCTGACGCCCGGAACGTAGCCCTTGATGTAGCCCGGGTCGTTGAGCATCCGGTCGAACGGCGGCGTCAGCAGCGCGACGAGACCGTCTTCGCGGCGGACGAGCTTCTCGTCCACGCTGTCCAGGGCCATGCCGGCGCGCTCCGGGTTCGCGAGACCGCTGATCGTCGCCCACGCCTGGGCGATCGCGTCGATGCGGCACTCGGCGGACTCCCGGGAGCCCAGCGGGGTGCCGTCGTCGAAAAACGCGCGGCGATACCACGCACCGTCCCATGCGTGTTCCTCGCATGCGGCGGCAAACCCGCGCGCACGCTCGCGCAGCTGCTCGGCGCGCTCGGGCTCGCCCATCCGCTCGCACACCGGCGCGAAGCGCTGGAAGACGTAGGCGAGGAACCAGGCGAGCCACACGCTCTCGCCCCGGCCCTGCCAGCCGACGCGGTTCATGCCGTCGTTCCAGTCGCCGCCGCCCATGAGCGGCAGGCCGTGCTCGCCGGTGGGCGAGTGGTCCAGGGCGAGCAGACAGTGCTCGTAGACCGTGGCGGCCTGCTCCGAGGTCGCGGGCTGGAGGTAGGCGTCTTCCTGCTCGAGGGGCAGGTCCGGTCCCTCGATGAACGCGGTGCGCTCCCCGAGCACCGACTCATCGCCGGTCGCCTCGAGGTAGTCGGCCACCACGAGCGCGAGCCAGTGGCGGTCGTCCATGAAGTGCGTGCGCACGCCGCGCCCCGAGAACGGCTGCCACCAGTGGAGCACGTCGCCAGCCGCGAACTGGTGGCGGCTCGCCTCCACGATCTGCTCGCGAACCGCGCCGGGCATGATGTCGAGGAGCGCGAGCACATCCTGCAACTGGTCGCGGAAGCCGTAAGCACCGCTCGACTGATAGGTCGCGGTCCGGCCCCACAGCCGACAGGCGGTGGCCTGGTACAGGAGCTGCCCGTTGACGAGCAGGTCGAGCGGCTCGTCGGGGGTCTCGACCTCGATCGTCTTCAGCAGCCGGTCCCAGAACGCGCACGAGAGGTCCACGGCGGCAGCGGCCTCGCCCCGTTCGCGGAATCGCGCGACGAGTTCGCGCGCCTCTTCCAGCGTGCTCGTCTGCCCGAGGAGGAACGTGACCTCGGCGGTGCCGCCGGGAGCAAGTTCGATGCGGGTCATGAGCGCACCGCAGGTGTCGTGGTAGCGCCCCGAGACCCCGCCGAGCCCGCGGCGGTGCATCGCTGCCGGGTCGCTGGTCCGGCCGTTGCGACCGACGAACTCCGAGCGGCTCGCGGTCCACGAGTCGAGCGGGGCGTCGCAGGCGAGAAACGCGCAGCGACCCGGGAAGTCCATGTTGTAGTGGTTGTGGGCCGTGAGCATCTCGGCCTCGGCGTCGAACCACGTGACCACGACCTGTTGGGCGCGCGAGCGCGAGTCGCCGAGCACCCACTCCACCAACTGGGTGACCGACAACGACCGGGCGTTGCCTTCGAGCTCGCTGAGCCGCAGCGTCAGCACGCGCACCGGGTCGTTGGGGGCGACCGCCCATTCAAGCCGGTGCGCGATCCCGTGCGTGGTGTGCTCGAAACGGACCGCGCCGCGCCCGTGGCGGACCACGTAGGGCTCGGGGCTGCGGACCGGCAACGGCGTGGGGCTCCAGAACTCCCCGGTCTCCTCGTCACGCAGGTAGAGGGCCTCTCCGGAGCCGTCGGTGACGGGGTCGTTGTTCCAGGTGGTGATGCGGTTCTCGTGGC
>CAZCRB010000013.1:0-24289 GCA_964500985.1 uncultured Eubacteriales bacterium | reverse complement strand
CCCCGGTCGCCGAGGAGCTCGACATCCCGCTCGTGTCGCCGACCGTGAGCAGCACGGACTTCACCGCCAAAGACGACATGTTCCTGCGGACGTGCTCGGACAACCGAGAGTACGGGAACGAGCTGGCGGTCAACTTCACCGGCACGCCGGACGCGCGCCGGGCGGCCGTCGTCTACGACCTCGGCAACCGCTCCTACACCGAGAGCCTCAGCGAGCACTTCGCGAGCGCGCTCGAGCAGCGCGGCGGCTCGGTCGTGACCACCGCGACCTTCACGTCCGGTCAGGACCCCGACTACTCCGAACTCGCGAAGGAGACGACCGCGAAGAACCCCGACGTGGTGTTCATCGTGGCCAACAGCATCGATACGGCGCTGCTCGCCCAGCGGCTGCGCGTGGACGGCTACCGGGGACGCCTCCTGCTCTCGCACTGGGCCGTGAGCTCGGATGACCTGCTCGAGACGGGCGGCGATGCGCTCGAGGGCGCACTGTTCATGGACAACTACGACCGCGACTCGACCGAGCCCGAGTACCGCAAGATGGTGACCGCGTTCAAGACGCGGTTCGGCTACGAGCCGACGTTCGCGGCGGTGCACTCCTTCGACGCGACACGCATGGTGATCCGGGCCGCGACCAAGAACCCGAACCGTGACGAGATGAAGCAGACCCTGCTGAAGAACGCGAAGTTCAAAGGGCTCCAGGACACCTTCGTCCTCGATCGCTACGGCGACACCGTCCGCCCCTTCTACCCGATGACGGTCCGCGCCGGCAGATTCGTCTCCATCACTGAACCGTGAGGCGGGCGTCCTTCACCTACGCAAGCGCGTGGCGCTTCTTCCTGCTCGCCATCGCGCCGCTGCTGGTCGTCGGGCTGCTCTTTGGCAACCAGGGTGCGCGCACCCAGGGCAGCCTGGTGGGGTGGCGCAACAGCATGCGGGCCTTGGCGGTCAAGGCAGAGGTCGAGTCGTTCCTGACGACGCCGGTGACCGCCCTGACGGAGCTCACCCACTTGGCGGACAACCCAGAGGCCCGCGAGCTCCTCGCGCAGTCCATCATGTCCCACTATCCCTCGATCGAGTCCATCGTCCTCGTTGACCGGAACGGCACCTCGTACTTCGCGGCTCTTGCTCCCGGAGCCGCGGCCAACGCCTCGGACTTCATCGGGCTCGACCGCTCGCGGGACCCCCTGTTCGCGCGGGCCGTCTCAGGGAGCGGACCGGTCTGGTCGGGCGTCTTCACCTCGATCACCAGCGGCAAGCGCGCCGTCGGCGTGGGGGTCCCCTCCGGCTCGGGAGTGGCGATCGCCACGATCAACATCGACAGCCTCAGCAACGCCGTGCTCAAGGCCACCTCCCGGGGCACCGATTCGACGGTGGTGGTCACCGACCGGCAGGGAACCGTGCTGTTCCACAGCTCGCCAAAGGTGGCGGCGGCCCGCCCTAGCTGGCGTAACGTCGAGCCGATCGCGCAGAGCGCACGTGGGCGCGAGGGCCAGTTCGAGTACGAGCTGGACGGCGTCCCGCAGTTCGGCAGCACCGCGCTCGTTCAGGGTGCCGGTTGGACCGTGCTCGTCCAGCAGGAACGCGAGCTGGCGCGGCGGCCCGTCCTCGCCGTCTGGACCGGCGTGGCGAGCGCCACCATCGCCGCCGCGATCATGGCGTTTCTGATGGCCGCGTGGTTCGCGCGTGACCTCAGCCAGCCGATCGCCGCGCTCGCCGATCGCACCGCGCGCATCGCCCGCGGCGAATACGCCGGGGAAGCAACCGACTACCGGTTCGAGGAGATGGCGGCGCTCGACCGCAGCGTCAGTCAGATGGCGCAAGCGGTCGCGGAGCGCGAGACAGACCTCCGGTCCGCGCAGAACGAGCTGCTCACAAGCTACGAGGAGCTCGAGGCCGCGGTCGCCGAGAAGGAGGCGGCGCTGACCCGGCTCAGCGCACTGTCGGCCGAACTCGTGGCGACAGAAGAGCGCGAGCGCCGGCGCCTCGCCGAGGAGCTTCACGATCGCGTCAGCCAAGCACTCGCGGTCGCCCGCATGCGCCTGCGCCTCGCCACCCAGGAGCTTGACGCTGAAGACGAGAGCCTCGCGACGATCGACGACCTATTGAGCCAGGCCATCCAGCAGACGCGCGCGATCACCGCCGAGCTTTCTCCGCCGATCCTCTACGAGCTGGGACTCGGGCCTGCCCTCAGCGGGCTCGTCGACGGGCTGTCGGCGACGTACGGGCTCACCGCGCACACCGATATCCAAGTCGACGATTCGCGGCTCTCTGACGAGGAGCGCATGGCGCTGTATCGCATCGCGCGCGAGCTCATCGCCAACGTGGTCAAGCACGCGGGCACCAGCGAGGTGTGGCTGTCCGTGCGCAACGACGCCGGGCGCATCGTGCTCAGCGTTCGCGACGAGGGGCGCGGCTTCGACCGGCAGCCGGCGCTCGACTCGACGCACTTCGGCCTGTTCAGCATCGAGGAGCGCCTCGCGCAGCTCGGTGGCAGCCTCTCGATCGTCTCCGAGCGCGGCGCGGGCGCCACAGTCACCGCCGAGATCCCCGACGGCCGCACCCCGAGGGCCGGCGCCTAGCTTCGAGCCACCGCCGTTGACGCATGCCGTCTCATGCGGGATGGGGCGTGCCCATCCTCCCTCCCGGTCTGCGCAGCCGCGGCAGGACGACGGCGACGAGCACGGCCATCGCGATGAACACGACCCCGGCGATCAGCAGCGCGATCGGCCCTCCGACGCGCCCCTCGAAGTACGTCTGTACGCCGGCGAACGCGAACAGCACCACGCCCGCGGCACCAAAGCCGAGGAGCACCCCGCGCTTCAGCCAGATGCTCAGCGCGATGAAGGTGAACGACAGCGCCATCCCCGCGATCGCGAACCAGCGTTGCGGGTCCCCAGACGGATCGTCCTGGAACATCAGCACGCCAAAGATGCTCATCACGCTTCCTATCGCCACAGCCGTGTTCGCCTGCTCGATGCGGTCGGTGAGCCCCAGGACGAGCCAGACAGTACCGACCACAAGCATCGCCGCGCCCGTGAGCCAGAAGGGAACGCTCGTGAAGAGCAGCTGTGTCGCGGCCGTCACCGTCACGTACGACGCGACACCCGCCACGGCAAGAGTCAGCGCGCCCTTGTGCCGCCACCACGTGACAATCCCGGCTACCAGCGCGGCCATGCCGGCGGCCAGCGCTCCCCAGCCGCCCAGGTCCTGACTCGCCACGTACTCGGTCTGCACCTTGGGCACCGGCCCGAAGACCGCCTCGGCGATCGAGTAACCGGCCATGCCGGCCGCGGCGGCGACCCCGGTGACGGCCGCGGCGAACAGCGCCTGCGAAAGCCGGCGCGACGAGGCCTCGGGACCCTTCTCGACCGCGAGCGCGACTACGTAGATCGCGACCCCGGCGACCAGGGGCACCGCGATGCGCCCCGCCGTGCCGATGTCGTCCCAGTACTGGATCAGCAGCGTCGCTACGCCCGCGACCGCGAACGCGACGCCCGTGTAGCCCGCGATCTCGATCGCGATGCGCGAGCCGTGCTTCTCGGCGAACGACGCTTTGCGCACAGAGTAGACCGCGAGTCCCAGCAGCGCACCGCTCACGGCGAGAAACGCGAGCGGGGTGGCCATCCCGATGTCGAGCACCTCGACGACCAGCTCGATGCCGTAGAGCACCACGCCTGCTGCCCCGAATCCGACGAGCACGTAGCGCCGTATCGTTGAACCCAGCGCGAGCAGGCCGACCGACACGGCGAGCCCGAGCCAGACCGCCCACGGCACCATCGCCAGGCCCGCATCGCTGATGGAGAGCGCCATCATCTCGATGCCGCCAAGCACCCCGAGCGAGGCGAGCGTGAGGCCGGCGTCCTCGGGCGGGACCAGGTCGCGCAGCGCGAGACCGCCCCAGACCACTCCGACGAGCGCCAGCACCGCGCCGGCCCCCCAGTCGGGACCCTCGATGGGAATCAGCGGCAACACCATGAGCGCGGACAGTCCCACCCCCATGCCAAAGGCAAGGTGCTGCAACCACGTCCGCCGTCGCCACCAGACGATGCCGCCACTCAGCGCGACGGCCGCAAAGCCGGTGAACCACGCCCACTCGGTCGCCGACTCCTTCGCCGCCGCGACCGACAGTGGCGGGCTCAATCGGTTCAGCGCCAGATCGCGCACGAGAAAGCCGACCGAAGCGCCGATCCCGGCCACGCCGATGAACAGCAGGAACTGGCTCAGCCGACGCGCGGCCGGCTCATCGAGCCGCTCGAGCGCGAGACCCGCAGCGAGCCCGACGATCGCCACGATTGCGGGGATGCCCGCCCGACCGAGCGTGCCGAGGCTGTCCCAGAACATCGCGAGCATCGTGAAGAGGGCCGCCAACGCGAGTCCTCCGCCGGCGTAGCCCAGCGCTTCGGCGAGCGGCGGGATCCTGTGTGCGGGCCGCTCAACATCGGGTTGCTGCGGTTCTGATGCCACGTCGCCCTTCATCTCAGACACCCCCAGATCCGGTTCCGGTCTTCTCAGATCGAGATTCGCGTGGGCCATGGTTCACGGCGCGCGGCCGTCCACAGCGTGTTGACGTAGGAGAGCGCGAAGTGGTTCTGCGCCAAGTGCAGCCAGAATGCGCCCGCGTCCGTCAGGTCCAGTGTCCCATTGTGGCGCTGCGCAAGTCCTGCCGCCTGCACCGCGCGCAGCCACCGCCGTGCCTTGTCGGCGTCGTCACCGAGCGCGCCGTCGAGGTCCCCCATCGGGATGCGCGTGTCGTAGAAGCGCCAGTACAGCCACCACCAGCCGCCCATCTCGGCATCGAACGGCATGCGCAGTGCGATCGGCAACCGACCGCTACCGAGCGCCCGCTCCCACTCGGCGAGGTCGAACGTGTTCAGGACGAAGCCGTCGGGGAGGTGCGAACCCGAGCCCGGACCGACACCGATGTAGCCGTCACGCGTCACCGACGAGTAGCGCGGCACATCACCCCGCTTGAAGCCCCAAACCGAGACGCGCGTGAAGCCGTTGGCGGCGCACCAGCGCGAGATCGCCTGGTACTGCTCGTGGCGCGCGCGCAGATCGGGCAGGCGTACGCCCTTGAGGTGGAGGTACTCGCCCACCGACGTGTAGGGGAAGGTGAACAGCGGGTAGGTGGTGATCTGGTTGGCGCCAAGCTCGGCCGCGTGTTCGAGGTCTGCCAGCACGTCGTCTGCGGTCTGCCCCGGCAACGCGAACATGATGTCTGCGTTGACCGACGAGAAGCCCCCCTCGACGAGCAGCCCAAGTGCGCGCTCGGCGACATGGGGGGCGTAGCGCCGCCCGATCACCTTCAGGCTCTCCGGCTTGAACGATTGCACCCCGAGCGAGACGAGCTCGATGCCCGCGTCGTGCAGCTGTCCGACGACGCGCTCGTCCACGTCGGCGGGGTTCGTCTCGATGCACGCGTCGCCGGCCACCTCGAAACGCTCGCGCATGCGCGCCAGCACCTCGGCGACCGCCTCGAGGGCCAACGTCGGCGTGCCGCCCCCGATGTAGACGCTCGTGACCTCGGGTGACCCGACGGCGTCAGCCCACAGGTCGACCTCGCGCAGCGCAGCCTCGGTGTAGGCGGGCACCAGCTCGGCGTGGTACGGGACCTTGGTGTAGGGGCAGTACGGACACGCGTTGCGGCAGAACGGCACGTGCAGGTACAGCGACGTACGCTCGACCGCCGGCGGAGCCCACGCCGCGTCCGGACGTTCGAAGGCCCAGTGCTGGTCCGGCCCCACGAGGTGGCGCCTGACCGCCCGCGTCGCTGCCCGCGACACGCCTGCTCCGGGCGTGCTCACCAGTACCTCACCATCCCCATGACCGCGCTCGGCCGCAGCCGCTGCGCCGCGACGATCTCGGTGGCCGCCGTGTACCCGCACTCCGCGCAGGCCTCGTCGGGGGCCCGACAACACACCGACTCGCCCTCGACGTCGGCGACGACCGCGGCGTGCGTCCGGCGCTCCCAGCGGCCGGAATCGAGCAGCGCGAGCCCCGCGCGCGAGTTCAGGACCGGCAGCCCGCGCCCGATGGCGGTCCGCAGCCGCTCGATGATCGGCGCGCGCTCCTCGGCAGACAAGAAGAGCTCGTCGATGCCGTAGTAGGGCGTGTGGAAGTAGAACATCACGCCGAGGACCGGCAGCCTGGTCCGCTTCACCCACTCGAGGAACGGCTCGATGCCCCGCTCCGTGTTGCGGTCGATGGTGTAGATCACCGCCAGTCGCGGGTGCCCGGATTCGCGTACGGCGCGCTCGACCTCGTCGAAGTGGTCGCCTCGGCGCAGCGAGAACGTCTCGGGCAGGCCGTCCATGCTGACCCACGCCAGGTCGACCGGCCACGCGAGCCCCTGCGTCCCGTTGGTGTAGAGGTGGACGTGGAAGAAGCCGAGCCGGCGCGCGGCGTCGATCGCATCGGCAAGCCCGCGCTCGCCGTCGCGCCACAGCGTCGGCTCGCCGCCCGTGAAGTAGACCTCGCGAAATCCCCGGGCGTACGCGTCACGCAGGCGGCCCACGAGTTCGTCGTAGGTCATGTCGGGGCGCCCGGTGTTCGCGACCTTGCAGCCCTTGCACGAGAAGTTGCAGCGATCGGTGATCGCGACGCCGTAGATCAGCGGCTCGGGGCGTCGGAGAATGGCGAACCGCCAGACGTATCTCAGGTAGAACCCGAGCCTGCCGCTCATGACACTCGTCCCCCGTGTTCGCGGTGGTGTGCGAACCCCGTACCCAGACTGTCCCACCATCCGCGCACGCCCACACGCCGCGCCACCGAGAACGTCCGGGCTGGCATCACCGACGGGCACCGCTATACTCGCTCTCGGCACGCGCGCGCTACTTAAGATCGAGCGCCCGCACGAATGGCACCGGGAGGCGCCATGACCTTCAAGACGATCATCGAACCGTTCCGCATCAAAGTGGTCGAGCAGATCAAGATGACCACCGCCGAGCAACGAGAGGAGATGATCCGGGCCGCGGGCTACAACATCTTCGCGCTGCGCTCCGAAGATGTGATCATCGACCTTCTCACCGACTCCGGCACCGGCGCCATGAGCGCCAACCAGTGGGGCGGTGTCATGCGCGGCGACGAGTCCTACGCCGGCAGCCCCAGCTACTTCAACTTCTACGATTCGATCCACGACGTCACCGGCTTCGAGTACATCATCCCGACGCACCAGGGCCGCGCGGCGGAACGCATCCTGTTCTCGGTCATGTGCAACGAGGGGGACGTGGTCCCCAACAACTCGCACTTCGACACGACGCGCGCCAACGTCGAGTTCCGCGGCGCGCTCGCGCTCGACCTGCCCTGCGGTGAGCTCGCCGACATGGACTCTGACCGGCCCTTCAAGGGCAACATGGACGTCGACCGCCTGCGCGCCGCGTTCGCCGAGTACGGGCCCGAGCGCATCCCGCTCGTCATGATCACCGTCACCAACAACTCGGGCGGCGGCCAGCCCGTCTCGCTCGCCAACATGCGCGAGGTCGCCGAGGTCTGCCGCGAGTTCGACAAGCCGCTCTACCTCGACGCCTGCCGCCTTGCCGAGAACGCGAAGTTCATCCAGATGCGCGAGCCGGGCTACGCCGACACGAGCGTGCGCGAGATCGTGCGCGAGATGTGCGGCCTGGCACAGGGCTGCACCATGAGCGCCAAGAAGGACGCGATCGTGAACATGGGCGGGTTTCTCGCCACGCGCGACCCGGAGGTCCGGCGCCAGGCGCAGAGCCTGCTCATCCTGACCGAAGGCTTCCCCACCTACGGCGGCCTGTCCGGGCGCGACCTCGAGGCGCTCGCCATCGGCATGCAGGAGGGCATCGACGAGGACTACCTGCACTACCGCCTCGCCTCCACCCGCTACATCGGCCAGCACCTGCGCGACGCGGGCGTGCCGCTGCTGTGGCCGGCGGGCGGACACGCCATCTACCTCGACGCCAAGCGCTTCGCGCCGCATCTGGAGCCCACGCAGCTGCCGGGCGTCTCGGTCGCCATCGAGCTCTACCGGCTCGGCGGCGTGCGCGCCTGCGAGATCGGCACGCTCATGTTCGGCCACCCCGACCCCGAGACGGGCGAGGAGATCGCCGGCCCGCGCGAGCTCGTACGCCTGGCCATCCCGCGGCGCGTCTACACGCAGAGCCACATGGACTACGTGATCGAGGTGGTCATCAAAGCGCACGAGGAGCGCGCGAACCTGCCCGCCTACCGCATCGTCGAGCAGCCGCCGTTCCTGCGGCACTTCTCGGCCACGCTCGAGCCCGTCTCCTAGGCGCCCGGGCGACGCCCCGACATCCACCGTCTCGCACCCGAGCCACCCCGAAAGGACCCGCCATGACCAGGAACGCGCACAGCAGCGCCAACGGACCCGCCGCGATCGGCCCCTACTCGCACGGGGTGTGGGCCGACGACCTGCTCTACCTCTCCGGCCAGACCCCCATCGACCCGGCCACCGGTTCGCTCGTCGAAGGCGGCGTGACCGAGCAGACCGCGCGCGTGTTCGACAACCTCGAGGCCGTCCTCACCGATGCCGGGCTGTCGATGGACGACGTGATCAAGACCAACGTCTTCCTCACCACGATGGCGGACTTCCCCGAGATGAACGCGGTGTACGCCTCCCGCTTCGCCGAGCCGTACCCGGCACGCTCCACGGTCGCCGTCGCGGGCCTGCCGCTGGGCGCTCGCGTCGAGATCGAGCTCGTGGCCAAGAGGCCTGCCCGCTAGACGCTTCGCGTGCACGCCGCCGGGCCCGTCACGACGGTGCCCGGCGGCGTGTTCTCAGTCGCGCGTCCAGAACTTCGAGTTCACGTAGAGCTCCTCGACCTGCTTGCGCGCCCAGGGCGTCTTGCGCAGGAACTTCAGTGACGAGTTGATGCTCGGGTCGTTCTTGAAGCAGTTGATGTCGATGCGCTTCGCGAGCCCGTCCCAGCCGTACTTGTTGACGAGCTTCTTCAGGATCGTCTCGAGTGTGACCCCGTGCAGCGGGTCGTTCGACTGCGTATCGGCCATGCGGTTCCAGCTCCCTCGCCTGCGGCGGGCCCTGACGGACGGTAGCGCCGATTGTACCCGCCAAGCGTCAGGCGCGTTCGGGGTGTAGACTACAGAGGCATGCGGCTCCGCGGCGCCGGGACACTCCCGGGCCGTCGTGCCGCTCTCATCGAGGCGCCTCTGCCGCCCGGCCCACATCCATGGTGAGTGGTGGGCCACCTACCCGGCGATCATCCGCACGCCACCCGCCGGATCGAACCGCGCCTCGAGGGGGACCTCGGGACAGTCGCCTCGAGGAGAACCATGCCTACCCCGTCGCCCACAGGGCCGCCGCGCCCCCGCACGTCCGCAGTCGTCTACTGCGAGGGGAACTACGCCGCCACCGACGGCAAGACCGCCAACGGACTCGTCCGCCATTCCGAGAAGTACGAGATCCTCTCGGTCATCGACTCGCGACACGCCGGTCGTGACGCGGGAACCGTGCTCGACGGCATCGCGAACTCGATCCCGATCTGCCGCAGCCTGCGGTGCGCGATCGCTTCCGCGGGCCACATCCCCGAGACGTTCATCTTTGGCATCGCACCGGCCACGGGAATGCTCTCGCCCACCGAGCGCGGCGTGGTCCTCGACGCCATCCGGCACGGCATGGACGTCGTGAGCGGCCTGCACGAGTTCCTCAACGACGACCCTGAACTGGCCGCGGCAGCGCGCGCCCACGGGGTCTCGATACGCGACGTCAGACAGCCGCGCGCCAAGAAGGACCTGCGCACCTTCGACGGTCGCATCGGCACGGTCGACTGCGTGAGGATCGCGGTGTTGGGGACCGACTGCGCCATAGGCAAGCGCACCACGGCGACGATCCTGACCCGCGCCCTGAACGCGCGCGGCGTCAAGACGGTGATGGTCGGCACCGGTCAGACCGGGCTGATCCAGGGTGCCCGCTACGGCGTGGCGCTCGACGCGACCCCGAGCCAGTTCTGCGCCGGCGAGATGGAGGCGGCTGTGGTCGACGCCTACGAAGGCGAGCGGCCCGACGTCATCATCATCGAAGGCCAGGGCGCGCTCAGCCACCCTGCCTATCTGACCTCGGGCTTCATCCTGCGCGGCAGCCAGCCGCACGCGGTGATCCTGCAGCACGCGCCCGCCCGCGGCGTACGCGTGGACTTCCCGGGGATGCCGATGCCGGAGCCGGCCTCCGAGATCAACCTCATCGAGACGTTCTCCGACACGAGAGTGATCGGCCTGACCCTCAACCACGAGGGGATGACCGGCGCCGAGGTGGACGCCGCCGCCACGCTCTACGAGCTCGAGCTGGGCATTCCCGTCGCCGACGCGCTGATTCACGCGCCCGACCTGCTGGCAGAGATGGTGCTCGAGGCGTTTCCCGAGCTCAAGCCGCAGGCTGTCGCCGCCGCGCGCTAGGCGAGGACCCCGCGCTCACTCGGCGAGGTTGGAGAACACCGACTTGCGCGTCTGTTCGAGCAGCTCGGCGACGGCGTGCTGCTGCTCGGCGCTGCCGGAGTGCTCGACCTCGATGACGGCTTCCTGCAGCTGCCACGCGGCATCGCGCAACTCCCTGCTCACGCCCGCGCTGGCGACCGTCCCGGTCGACGCGTCGAAGGGTCGGATGCGGTAGCCGAAGCCGCGCACGGTCTCGATGAGGTCCGATGCCCCCGCGGCGGCGAGCTTCTGGCGAAGCCGGGACACCAACACGCTGACCGACTCGGGGGAGAAGTCGCCGGCGTCGGGGTCATCGGACAACTGCGTCGCGGAGAAGACCCATCCCGGATGCTCGGCGAGCATCGAGACGATCTCGAACTCCCGAGACGTCAGCGCGATCTCCTGCCCGCGCACGAGCACCTCGTGCTCGTGAGGACGAACCTCAAGGTCGCCGACGCGCATGTCCTGGGATGGCGACACGGGACACACCTCCCCACTAGCGCCCCACACCTCCTAACTACCCGAATGTTCAACCTGCGTTACCCGCAGGTTCGAACAGGGCGGGAAGCAAGAAGATGCGTTTGGAGTGTCCGCAAGGGGGTGTTGAAGATGACACCGAAGAGAGGTTGGTACGTCGTGGTCGCGCTCGTGCTCGCCATGGTTCTCGTGCTGGCGATGGCGTCAGTCGCCGTCGCGCGCTTTGACGAGTTCGGCGGCAGCACAGCGGCCGCACCGTACGCGCCCTACACAGCGGGCCCGGTCGTCCCGAGCGCGGAGGCCTATGCACCGTATGATGCTGGTCCCGTCATCCACGCTTCGGACAAGGCGCTGTTCGCGCCCTACACGAGCCCGATCACCGGTGTGGGCGACCACGCTCGCCTCGGCAACTACCTGGTGAGGTAGTCCGACGCGTTGCTCGGCGGCAGGTCCTCGCCCCAGTCGATCCGTCCGTTGTCGCGCCAGTCGATGACGTGCCAGATCTCGTGGGCGATGATTTCGTCGACCGTGGCCGTGTGGGCGGGGCTGAGAACGATGCGGCCCTGCGTGTAGTAGGCGATCGCCTGCTCGTGATCAGGCGTTTCGCCCACGGTCACCGTGACACCGTCGAGGTGGCGATAGGTCTGGGCGAGGTTGGTCACCAACTCGTTTGCGCGGCGAGCGTCGGCGGCCGATGGGGTTTCGGGCGAGTGCGAGGCACCCGTGGCCCGAGAGACCGGTGATGCGAGCGGCGCAGACACGGCAGAGGAGGACGTCGTTTGAGGAGCCCCGACGAGAAGTACGCTCAGGGCCGCAGCGACAGCGAGTGTGCGCAGGATCCTCATGGAACCACTGTGAGCGAGTAACGTGCCGAGGAGACCCGCTTATCTCTCCTACAGCCCGGCGACAACAGACAGCAGGGCCCGCCTCCCGGGAGGCGGGCCCTGCCTTTTCGCTCAACTCACTCGTCCGTCGCGGCATCAAGACGGCTTGGGCGCCGCCCTAGAAGCTGATGCCGTGGTGGTGGCAGCCAAAACAGTCCTGCCAGTCACCGAGAACGGTGTGGTGCGGGAGCGAGTGGCATGCTTCGCAGAAGTCGATCGCACCCGTGCCGTCCGCCGCGATGTTGGTGGCCGTCGCGACCCCGTTGACGCGCTCCCTGAGGTGGAACGCGTTGGAGGTGCCGTGCGTGTCGTGACACGTCGCACACGTCATCGACGGGTAGCCGTAGTAGTACGGCGCCTTGAGCCCGCCGCCGGCATCGTAGCCGCCGGTCGCGTACATGCCCTGACCCACACCGCCACCGTGGACATCGGTCGCCGTCCACGTCGTCAGCGAGCGCGTGGCACCGGTCTTGATGCCGGCGGGAGGCGATGCGGTCGCGTGGCAAGTGCCGCAGTACGCGACGTCGTCGGTCTCGGGGGCCGCCGTGTCGAGCTCGAACACGATGACCGCGCTCTCGGAGTAGTTCTGGTCCGCGGTGACGAACATCAAGTCGCTGATGGACGTGTCACCGAGCAGGACGATGCCGCGGTTGACGTTCGCCAGCTGCCATTTCACGACATCGGTGACGTCGATGCGCTGGTAGCGAGAAGCCGAGTCGATAGTGCCGACTCCCGTGGCGGCGGTCGTGTAGTCGCCGCCCGGCGTCGCCCACGCCGCGCCCGCCGGCACGTAGCTCTTGTCCCACGTGGCGCCGACACTCGTCGCGGAGCCCTCGTAGGCGATGGCATCGGTGCCCTGCGACCAGTCGGCGGTCAGCGGATACGCCCTGATCGTGCCGCGGCGGTAGCCGCTGTTGGTGCTCATCACCTGCAGGGTCGCCTTCTTGATGCGCGCGGCCGGCGGGTACTGGTACGAGTCGAACTTCAGCAGCGCGCGGCCCTGGGTTGCGTCGCCGGGCTTGCCGAACGCACGGGCGTACTTGATGCCGCCGCGGTTCGCTGCGGGGAAGCTGCTCACGATGAACGTGTCAGCGGACGCGCGCGCGATGACCTGGTCGCTCGGATCGAGCACCTTGCCGGTATAGGGCGCCCCGGTGCGCGGATCGGTCAGCGGCGTCGCCGCGGAGACCGAGTGCGGCTGGTGGCAGTCCGCGCAGTCGACCTTGGTGCGACCCGAGTCCTGCTCCGCGGGCGAGACGCCATGGTGGGCGAGCGGGTTGGTGCTCGCCGTCAGCTGGGCGCCGATGTTGGTTCCCTTGGCGGAGTTGGCCGATCCGTTATGGCACGCCAGGCAGGTCGCGGTCTGCTCCTGCCCGAGAAGGCTCGGCACCAGCGCGACCGTGTCGCCCTGGCCGTGGACCTTGTGACAGCCCGCGCAGACCTGCGTCCCGTGCGCGGAGTCGGTGTAGGCGCCACGTCCCTTGTAGCGATACGTGGCCTCCGGCGCGATGCCGGCGGCGTCGTGACAGCCGAAGCACAGCTCGTTGCCGGCCGCGCGCGCGTTGCCCGAGCCGTTGGTACCGTGCGGGTCGTGACAGTTCGCGCACTCGCCGGCGCCCGCTCCCGATCCCGGGTAGGTGGTCGCCGCGTTGCGCGGCGCATGACCGATGCTGAGGGCGAAGTCGCCGATCACCGGCCCGACGCCGCTTGGCACGTCGCAGCGGTCGAGGTTGGCGCGATAGCGGATCCGGGCGTTGCTGATGTCGGTGCCTGCGGGCAGCATCGGCAGCGGCGCACTCGTCGTGCCGGGCGTCAGCACCAGTCGCTGCCAGTCGGTCCAGGTCGATCCGCCGTTGAAGGAGACCTGTGCGTCAACGGTGGCCGTCGCGTCACGGGGGAACGTGTCGATGATGTCGTCCCAGTCCGCGTCGTAGGGAGCGCCCGCCTTGGGGCCGTCGGCCTTCCAGCTCAGCGTGGCGCCGGTGACCGGTCGCGAATCCGAGATGTCGATGACCGGCGAGGTCCACGTTCCGGTCATCGCGTCGCCATAGACCTCGATCTCGTTCAGGCCGATCGACGAGATGTCCACCGGGTCGTAGTAGTACATACGCTTGCTGATCTGGACGGCCACGTAGCGGTTACGCTGAGGCGGGAACGTCATCGAGAGGTTCCCGTTGGGCACGCCGAGCGTACCGACGGTCGGGAAGCTGTACTGCGCGCCGCCCGTGAAGGTATCGGCTGGCGCTCCCATGTAGCCACCCGTCCTGACGCGCACACCGGTGATGTTGCACTCCTGGCCCAGATCGACCCGCGCGTAGACGGTACCGACCCCGGTCGGGAACGCCATGCCCTTGATCTCGATCCAGCCCCGGAAGAACCCGCCGGTTCCGGCGTTGCCATCGGTGTAGTCGGACAGAGGGGTGCCATAGGCGGACGTGGTCGGGTAGTCGAGCATGATGCCCTTGCCGTACGCGAGGTTGGCCGTCGGCCCCCCGAGCAGGCGGATCTTGCCGTCGCTGGCCGACGAGGCCGTGTTGCTGAACGTGCCCTCGGCATAGTCGGCGATCGTCCGGACCCGCCGGACCGCGACGGGGTCCGCGGCATGGCTCGACAGGGCGTAGGTGGCCTTGCCCGGATAGCCGTAGCCCGTCAGGTTCAGTCCCGCGGCATCGTGGCACGTCGCGCACAGAGCGTTGCCCGCAGCACGCGTCGCCGCCCCCTGCCCCGTGTGGCAGTTCGAGCACGTGCCGGTGGCGACGGAGGTAAGCGTGGGCCAGTACGGCGTCGCACGATACGCCTGCGACGACGAGAACGACTCGAAGTGGGCGTGGCCCTCGGCCCCGATGGCCGGGTGGCTCGTCATGTCGTGGCAACCGGTGCAGTCGGTCCCACCTGCGGCGACCGCGTTCTTGACCCGCTGGCTCGCGCCGGCTCCGTGGCACAGGTCGCACTGGTACTTCATCGCATCAGCGGCCGGGTACTTGGCGTGCTCGGCGAGCAACGATGCTGCATGACAACCCTCGCAGGGACCGCCGGGGACCGCGTGCGCCGTGTCGAGCGAGCCGCTCGTGTGCTGAGGCACCGCGGCATTGGCGCTGCGATGGCAGTCGGTACAGGCAAACGGGCCCGCGCCCCAACCGGCATCTCCGGTGTGGTCGAGCTGGTGACACGCGGCCGCGGGGTTCACCACGCCGTCGCCCATACAGCCCGCGACGGTCGGAACGGCGCGGCCGTGGGTGCCGCCGGGAACCACATAGGCGTGATCGTGGCAGTCCTCACAGCCCGACTTGGAGTGGGTGGAAGCCGTCACGGCGTGACACCCGGCGCAGTCCCACGCCGTCGACATCGGGGTCTTGACGGCGAACGTCCATGACTTCGTGACGGCCGTGCCGCCCGACGGCGTGACGCTGAAGTCCACCGTGTGCCGCCCGGCCGTCAAGTCCGAGGCGACGGCGTAGGTGAACGTCTTGCTCGCGGCGTTGAACGTCGTCGGCACCACGGCGCCGTCGACTCTCATCGTCGAGGTGAACGACGTCGCTCCGGAGCTCACGGCCGCACTGATGCTGGCGGGCGAAGCCGGCAGCTCGGCGCCCGAGGCCGGCGAGACCGTCGAAACCGTCGTCGGGGCCAGCGCGCCATACGTGAAGGTGCGCGTGTTGGTCGAGACGCCCAGCGCACTCGTGACCGTTGTGACGACGGTGTTGGTCCCGACAAGGTACTGATTCGCGGGGAAGTACCCGACGATCTGCGCCTTGGTCCTGTCGGTGACCACCCACTGGTACGACTCGGATTCCTCGTCAAAGACGGTGTAGCCGGCGTAGTCGATGAACACCGAGTACGACGGCACCCCATTGAGCGTGACCGTCGCCGTCAGTATCGGCGCCGCATCGTCGGCGGTGATGAAGACCGACGCCGGTCTCGACTTCTGGACGGACCCTGCAGCCGGAGATGCTCCGGACCACACGGCCGTGTCGGCGGCACCGGCGCTCGTCACGGCGCCTGCCAGAGCGGCGATGCACACCGCCGCGGCCACCAGTCCCTGGACCAGTCGTGTTGCGGGATGGAACCCGCGCGCGGTCACGTGTTGAGTGTTCACGCTTTCCCCCCTCGTGCAATATCCGCCCGGAAACGGGCGCCCCAGCGGCGATTGTTGCATAAAGAGAGATGAATGTGCACGCAGCAACGGTGCCCGCCCCCTACGACGGGAGCGGGCACCGAAAGCCGCATCACGGATAGCGGACGGTCCGCCGCCCCACAGCGCTACTTCGCGATGTACATCGCGACCGCCGCGCCGGTCTCGTCGCGCAGCCACAACTCCTTGCCCTCGATGACGTAGGTCGCCGTCTTGGGCAGCGCGGCGAGGTACGCGGCCTCCTGGGCCATCAGGTCGTCGGGGCCCGCCATCATCGTGGTGACGATCTGGGCGTTGACCGACATCGAGTCCTTACCGGTGGTCGTGTACGTGGTGTTGTACTGGTTCACGCTCGCGTTGCCCGACAGCGTCCCGTCCGTGCCGAACGTCGCGGTGATCGCGCTGGAGGCCGCGAGAGACTGCAGCGCGTCCTTGCCGTTGTTGTACGCGACGGCGCTCCACTCGGTGCCGGTGAGGGTGGTGGGCTCGACGGCCTCGTACTTCACGAGAGCGGCGCCCTTCGCATCCTGCAGCTCCAGGGAGTCCGACGTCACCGCGAACTTCTTGGCCTTGCCGAGCGCCGCGAAATACGCGTCTTCCTGGGCCATCGCATCAGGCGCGCCCGCCATCAGGGTGGCGGCCGGCTGCGAGATCGTGATCTTGTTGCCCGACGACGTCTCGTACGTCGCGGTGAAGCGGTTCACGGTACCCGAGCCGACGAGCTTGCCGGCCGCGAAGACCGCGGTCGCCTCGTTGCCGGAGTCAGCCGGCAGGGTGGCCTTCCCGTCGATCTCGGTGGCCCTCCAGGTCTTGCCCACCAGCATCTTGGAGTCGTCGGTCGAGGTCGCCGAGGAGCCGCCTGACGAACAGCCGGCAACGGCAAGAACCACGAATCCTGACGCCACGAGCGCAACCATCGAGAGCAGCAAACGGGCTTGCGGGCGATTCATGACTACCTCCATCTGGTCGTGGATTCGAACAGTTGGTACCCCTTCGGTGTGCATGCCGTTTCCGTACAACCCACTGCATCGGGTAGATTACGTAGACCACGCACATCCATTCCGCCGTATCAAAGCCGCGGAGCCGGACCGCACTGCAACCGAAAGGACCTTCATGGCCACCAGCGACAACATCGCGACCCCGCCGCCGCTTGGCGTCCCGAGCGGCCGCGAGTCATCGCTTGACGCCTGGACCGCCCGTGCCGAGCAGATCTGCCCCGTCGACCCCGCCCTCTACGTCGAGTACGACGTCAAGCGCGGTCTGCGCGACCAGACCGGCAAGGGCGTGCTGGCCGGCCTGACCCTCATCGGCGACGTCGTCGGCACGGCCATCGATGGCGACCAGCTGGTTCCCGCACCCGGCCAGCTCTTCTACCGCGGCATCGAGGTCACCGACCTGGTCGACGGCTTCGTGGCCAGCGGGCAGCCGGGCTTCGAGGAGACGGCCTACCTGCTGCTCTTTGGCTCGCTCCCCAACAAGGAGCAGCTCGCCGAGTTCACCGGCTACCTCTCCGAGATGCGACGCATGCCGCGCTCGTTCGTCCACGACGGCATCCTGCGCATGCCGAGCCGCGACGTCATGAACGCCATGATGCGCGGTGTCCTGGGCCTGTACACGCTCGACCCGCAGGGCAGCGCCACCTCGACCCGCAACGTGCTGCGCCAGTCGCTGCACCTCATCGCCAAGCTCCCGCTGCTCGCGGTGTACGCGTACCAGTGCTACCTCGACGAGTTCCACAACAAGAGCCTCATCATCCACCGCCCGGAGCCCGAGTACTCGACCGCCGAGAACTTCTTGCACATGCTGCGCCCCAACAGCGAGTTCACCGAGCTCGAGGCGCTCATCCTCGACATGATGCTCGTGCTGCACGCGGAGCACGGCGGCGGCAACAACTCGACGTTCACGACGCACGTGGTCTCGTCGACCGGCACCGACACCTACTCGGCGATCGCGGCCTCGCTCGGTTCGCTCAAGGGGCCCAAGCACGGCGGCGCGAACCTCAAGGTCGTCGAGATGATGGACGACATGAAGTCCGAGCTCACCGACTGGAACGACGACGAGCAGATCGCCGACTACCTGCACCGCCTGCTCGACAAGGAGGCGTTCGACAAGGCCGGTCTCGTCTACGGGATGGGCCACCCGGTCTACTCCGTGTCGGACCCGCGCTGCATCGCCCTGCGTGGGTTCGCCGAGCGCCTGGCGGCCGAGAAGGGCTTCTCGGAGGAGTTCGAGCTGCACGCGCGCGTCGAGCAGCTGGCCCCGCTCGTCATCTCCGCGAAGCGCCGGCTGTACAAGGGCGTGAGCGCCAACGTCGACTTCTACTCGGGCTTCGTCTACCGGATGCTCGATATCCCCTCCGAGCTCTACACGCCGCTGTTCGCGATCTCGCGCGTGGTGGGCTGGAGCGCGCACCGGCTCGAGGAGATCGCCCACGGCGGCAAGATCATCCGCCCGGCCTACAAGAGCGTCTCCCCGATCCAGACCTACGTGCCCATCGACGAGCGGTAGGCGGCCTCGGCACTCGGGTACGCTGCAGGTGACCGCAGACGCCACGACTTCCCTGGGGATGCCGACATGACCGATTCACCGCGCCCGATCGACGTGTCGCTGTTCGACACCACCGTTCCTGCCGCCGAGGACTTCTACCGGCACGTGAACGGCGGGTGGCTCGATGCGAACCCCGTTCCGCCCGAGTACGGGTCGTGGGGCGCCTTTCACGAGGTGAACGAGCGCAACCAGCAGCTCCTCCACCGCCTGTTGCAGGAGGCGGCCGCAGACCCCGGCCCGACCGGATCGGCGCGCCGGATGGTCGGCGACTACTTCGCGGCGGCGATGGACGAGGCCGCCATCGCGACGGCCGGCGTGCAGCCGCTCGGCGCGCTGCTCGCGCGCATCGACGCGATCGCGTCGGTGGCCGACGCGCGTGCCGTCGCCCTCGAGCTTCAGCGCGTGTCGGTGGGCGCGTTCCACTCGCTCGATGTCGCGCCCGACTTCGAAGACGCCACGGCGTATCTCGCCTACGTGGGCCAAGGCGGGCTGGGGCTGCCGGAGCGCGACTACTACACGCGCGATGACGAGCGCTCCGTGGCGCTGCGAGACGCCTACGTCTCTCACGTGGCCAACCAGCTCGGCAATCTTGGCCAGGACGCCAACGGCGCCCGCGAGGCCGCCGCGCGCATCCTCGCGTTCGAGACCCGGCTTGCCGAGGCCTCGCTTCCCGCCGAGAAGATGCGCGACGTCCAGCTCACGATGAACCGCCACGACGTCGCCTCGCTCGACGCGCTGATGCCCGGTTTCGGCCTGAGCGGCTACGTCGCCGAACTGGGCGTCACGCAGCCGACCGTCAACATCGACAACGCCGGCTTCTTCACCGCGCTCGACGCGGCGATCGCCGAGGCACCCGTCCAGACCCTGCGCGACTACCTGCGCTGGCAGCTCGTCCGCAGCTACGCGTCATCGCTGTCGCCCGCGTTCGAGGACGAGGCGTTCGACTTCTACGGCCGCACCCTCGGTGGACAGCAGAAGATGCGCCCGCGCTGGAAGCGCATGCTCGACGCGGCCACCGCAGACATCGGCGAGCTCGTCGCGCAGATCTACGTCGACGAGGCGTTCTCCCTCGAGGCGAAGCACCGCTGCGAGCAGCTCGTCGACCACCTGCTCTCGGCGATGGGCCGCGCGATCCGCGATGCCGAATGGATGACCGAACAGACCAAGCCGCAGGCGCTCGCCAAGCTCGCGGGCTTCTCGTACAAGATCGGGTTCCCGGACGCGTGGCGCGACTACGCGGGCCTCGAGATCGGGCGCGAGTCGCACGCCGCCAACCGCATGCGCTGCGCCGCGTTCGAGTACGACCGGCAGCTCGGGCGGCTCGGCGAGCCGGTGGACACCACCGAGTGGGAGATGCCGGCCCACCTGGTCAACGCGTACTACCACCCGCTGCTCAACGAGATCGTCTTCCCCGCCGGCATCCTGCAGCCGCCGTTCTTCTACGCGGCCGCCGATGACGCGGTGAACTTCGGCGCGATCGGCGCGGTCATCGGACACGAGATAACCCACGGCTTCGACGACCAGGGAAGCCGGTTCGACGCCACCGGCGCGCTGCGCGACTGGTGGACCGAGGCCGACCGCACCGAGTTCGACCGGCGCGCGGCGGTCCTCGTCGACCAGTTCGACGGCTACGCGGTCGCAGACGACCTGCACGTCAACGGGCGGCTGACCCTCGGCGAGAACATCGCGGACCTCGGCGGCGTCAAAGTCGCCCTCGACGCGCTGCGCGAGGCGACCGGCGACGCGACCGCCGAGCGCATCGACGGCTTCACCCGGCAGCAGCGGTTCTTCATCTCGTACGCGACCGTCTGGCGCATGAACCTGACCGACGAGTACACCCGACTGCTCGTCAACGTCGACCCGCACTCCCCGGCACGGTTCCGGGTCAACGGGCCGCTTGCCAACCTGCCGGCGTTCGCGGAAGCGTTCGGTGTCGAACCGGGCGCACCGATGCGACGCGGCGACGAGCTCCGGGCGCGGGTCTGGTAGCGCGCTACGGTGACCGCGGCCGGTCGACTTACACCTTGTGACCGGACACCAATGCGGCCCACGCCTCGTCGAACGGGGCTTGGTCGGGGCGCTTAGGCAGCCAGCGGACGCGCGGGAGCGCGGCACACCGCTGCTGCACTGACGGGTCGCCCTCGCTGCTGAAGACCACGGCGGGCAGTCCGGCGAGCGCCGGGTTGGCGCGCATGCGCATGATGAGGTCGTAGCCGTTCATGCCGCCCATGTTGTAGTCGGTGACGACCAGCTGCCAGCCGCCCGGCGACGCACTGAGGATCTCGATGGCCTCCTCGCCGCTGCCGGCCTCGACGACCTGGCACGAGCCCGCACACGCGTTGGACACCATCGTCAGCAGCGACTTTCGGAACAGCGGCATGTCGTCGACGACGAGCACGCGGGCCTGCGGAGACGGCGTCACGTTACGCGCCTCGGCCGCGAAGACGTCCTTACCGCCGTCGGGCAGAAGGTCGTCGGGCACCGGGCGGCCGCCCTCCATCATGAACCACCGCATGCACGACTCGTGCTTGCCGCCCTTGCAGTACGGATACATCGTCGCGTACTTGATCCTCAGCAGCGGGCTGTGGCTGACGCTGTTGTAGAACGAACACTGTGCGTGCCGAGGGCAGGTGCCCTGGCCTGACCAATCCTTCATCGCTTTCGCCTCCACGCTGCTAGCGGCGCCTCGCGCCGTTCTCGAAACCTTCAGACGCCAGTGCCACGATCCTGCCGGGGATCGAGTCCAGCGCCACCACCTCGGCTGCTGCCCCGTTGGCGACCGCCTCTCCCGGCATGCCCCACACGATGCTCGTCGCCTCGTCCTGCGCGATGGTTTCGGCGCCGGCCCGTCGCATCTCCAAGAGCCCCGACGCCCCGTCGGTCCCCATGCCGGTGAGCAGCACGCCGACCGCGTTGCCGCCCGCGGCCTGCGCCGTGGAACGGAACAGCACGTCCACCGAGGGACGGTGGCGCGACACCGGCGGACCGTCTTTGACCTCGACGCGATAGGTCGCCCCGGAGCGGCGCAGCAAGAGATGCCTGTTGCCGGGCGCGACGAGCACCTTGCCGGGTGTCACGAGGTCGCCATCGCAGGCTTCCGCGACGTGGATCGCCGACTCCGCATCGAGCCGCTCGGCAAAGGACCGCGTGAACCCCTCGGGCATGTGTTGGACGATCAGCGTGGCCGGCCCGTTGGCGGGCATCGACGAGATCACGTGCGCGACGGCCTGCGTCCCTCCGGTCGACGCGCCGATCACGACCACCTTGGTCGTCGTGCGCGTCAGCCGCGCGGGCACCGCCCGCTCGCGATCGGCATCGGCGCTCCACCGGGCGCGTCCGACGTTCGCGGTCGCCGCCGCCTTCACGCGTGCGGCGAGGTCCGCCGACATCTCGCCCACCGAGTACGCGGGGCCCGGCTTCGCGACCACGTCGACCGCACCGGCGGCCAACGCGTCGAGCGCTGTCTCGCCGCCCTCAGGCGTGAGGCTCGAGACCACGACCACCGGCATCGGCCGATAGCGCATGATCCTGCGCAGGAACGTGATCCCGTCCATGCGCGGCATCTCGAGATCAAGGGTCAGCACGTCGGGGTCGAGCGCCACGATCTTGTCGCGGGCGATGTAGGGGTCACTCGCCGTCCCGACCACCTCGATGCCCGGATCGTTGCCGAGCTCTTGGGACAGCACCTGGCGCACGACCGCCGAGTCGTCGACCACGAGCACTCTGACGCGGGAAGCGGGCACGGGCTAGGACCACCGATCCGAGATCTCGGCGCCGAGAACCACTGCGGTCCCCTCGACGTCGAAGGCGAGCACGACCGGCATTCGCCCGAGCTCGGCCCAGGCCTCGTCACCCGGGACCGTCGTCGAGCTCGGCGGCGCGAGCATGAACGGGCCGCCGGGCAGGTGATCGACCAGGTGCCCCGCGGTCACGTTGAGGAGCTCGGCGAGCGCATCGCACGCAGCGACATCGCCGTCCTCGCCCGTGGCGGTCTGGGCGATGAGCCGACATCCGGCATCGCCTCCGGCCAGCGCGATCTCCCCCACCGAGCCGGCGCCCACGAGACGCATGCGCACGACCATGGCGCGCTCGGGCGCGTCGGGGACAGCGGGCAGGGGTTCCGCGACCATCATCGCGAACCCCTCGACCGCCCCGAAGAACGCCTCCTCGAGGGTCGCTTCGGGCACGCTGGCCGCCTCGGTGGACAGGAGGGTCCGCGCGACGTCTCCCACCTGCTCGGGAGTGAACGGCTTGCGCAGGAACGCGGCCACCCCCCGCTCGAGCAGCGCATCGATGCGCGCCTGACGGCCCTCGGTGGAGACGATCACGACCGGAACCGTCGCGAGCAGGTCGCTGTCGGCCATGCGCTCGACCATCTCGACTCCGCCCATGCGCGGCATGTTGAGGTCGGCGAACACGATGTCGACCCATTCGTCCTTGAGCGTCTCGAGCGCCTCGATGCCGTCGGAGGCATTGAAGACCTCGCCCAGCGCCAGCCCCGAATGGCGCAGGGCTTTGGCCACGATGGTTCTCGTGGTGGCCGAGTCGTCGACGATGAGTACGTTGTACGCCACGCGCGTCTCCCTTCAGATGTTCCGTGTGTCGCCGTGCGAGCGAACCCGCGTCTCTCCGGTCAGCATGTCGAGGTAGAGAGTGCGTGGAACGTCGCCGCCCACGTCCTCCCCCGCGATGACGATGTCGTTCTTCCACAGCACGCGCCGGGCGACCGCAAGGTTGCGCTGGCCGACGCGGAACGAGGTGCCCCCCGCGCGCTCGGCGCACCCGGCGATCTTGGCCACGACGCGGCTCTTGTTGGCGCCGAGTGCGTAGACGGCGCGCAACAACTCGGCCACGCCTCGATCGGTGAACAGGTAGGGGTGCTCGTCGGCGCGCGCCTCGTGCTGGTATGAGACCGGAAGCTGGCTGTGCAGCATGCCGCCGACTAGCGCGACCGGGTCCCACAGCGTGAGCCCGACGCACGACCCCAGCGCGAACGTGACGAAGCTGAAGTCGCTCGACGCGGCAGCGAGCCCGTCGCCCACGCCGACCGCGCGCTCCTCTCGGCGCTCGTTCACGTCAGGCCTCCAGCCGGCGATAGACCGCGGGGGCGATGGGACGGAGGCCGGTGTCGATGCCGGCCAGGCTCTCGGCGTGACCGAGCATCAGCAACCCTCCCGGCGAGACGAGACGCTCCATCTCGGTCACGAGCGCCTGGCGGGTGGGCTTGCCGAAGTAGATCATCACGTTGCGGCACATGATCGCTTCGAACGGGCCGCGCATGGGGAACGGCGGAGCCGACAGGTTGATACGGGTGAACGAGATCATGCTCTTGAGCTGCGGGACGACCTCAAGCTGGCCACCCGGGGCCTTGCGCAGGTAGCGCGCGGCGTACTCCCGCGGCACCTGGGCGACCCGCTCGGGCGCGTAACGACCGGCACGCGCCCGATCCAAGATCTCCCCGTTGATGTCGGTCGCGAGAATGCGGACCCGGACCGGACAGTCGGCGAGCGCGTCCGCGGCCACCATCGCCATGCTGTACGGCTCTTCACCGGACGAGCACGCCGCCGACCACAACCGGATCTCGGTGGTGCCGCGAGCGGCCACCTCACGCAGCCGCAGCGCGAGCGCGTCGAAGTGCGCCGGCTCGCGAAAGAAGCTCGTCACGTTGGTCGACACCGCGTCGATGAGAAGCCGCAGCTCGTCACCGGAACGATCGGCCAGGACGTGATCGAGGTAGTCGGCGTGGTCGGTCATCTGCAGCGCGCGCATACGGCGAGCCACCCGCGCCGCGAGCAGCGCGTCTTTGTTGTCGCCCAGCGCGATGCCCGAGACATCGT
>CAZCRB010000012.1:0-27586 GCA_964500985.1 uncultured Eubacteriales bacterium | reverse complement strand
GCCATCGACGTGCCGGCGCGCTTCTTGAAGTACGCGGTCCTCGGCATCTTCACGTGGCTGTCGTGGCTGACGGCGTCTCTCGTCATCCGGCCGTACGACCCGTGGGTCGCCTACCACCACCTGACCTCGGCCGAGTTCTGGACGTCGTTCTCCGTCGGCGGGCTCGTGCTCGGCGTCGCGCTCGTGGGCTCGGTGCTCTACGACCGCTTCTTCTGCAAGTACCTGTGCCCCATGGGCGCGTTCCTCGGCCTGTTCAACAAGCTCGGGCTGTACCGGCCCGTCCGTGACGAGGGGACCTGCATCGACTGCGGCCGCTGCGACAAGGTGTGCCCGGTCAACATCGAGGTCTCCGCTGCGCCGGCTGCCGTGTCCGACTCCGAGTGTCTCGCGTGCGGCGAGTGCGTCGCGGCCTGCCCCGTCGGCGGCGCCTTGGCCTACGAGGACCGCCGCGGCACGCGCATCAAGCCGGTGACGCTGACGCTGGCGACCCTCGGGATCATCGCGGCGGCGGTCGTCGTGACGACGGCGACGGGCGGCTGGCGCTTCACGCAGCCCGCGCTGGCCGAGCAGACCGGCGGCGCGGGGGCCGCGGCCGCCGCGACGGGCGCCGGGGCGCCGTCGAGCGCGACGCCGGCGGGTGGTACGGCCGCCTTCGACGTGGCGCTCATCAAGGGCTACATGTCGATGGCAGAGGTCGCCCAGGCCACCGGGATCGACAAGCAGGAGTTCGTGACCCGGTTCGGCGTGACCGAGCAGGAGTACGGCGCGCCGCTCAAGGAGGTCAAGAACGCCCACGATTGGGACACCCAGGCCGTGCGCGACTTCGTCGCCGAGCGGCTCGGGGTTCCCACGGCGACGCCGAGCGGGTGCGAGTAGGGACCGCACGCGCACGAAGGGCCACCCGGCGGGTGGCCCTTCTCGTTGCACGTGGTCGGGCGGATCAGTAGCGGAACACCGCGTGCACGCCGTCGATCGGCGCGCCCTCGCCGGAGAACGCCCACACGGTCCCGCCGTTCAGGATCGTCTCGGCGGCGGCGAGGTCCGCGAGGTCCCAGCCGCACTGGCCGCTCTCGGGCGTCTGCGGCGGCGCGGACTCGCGCAACAGGCGCGGCGAGCCGTCGCAGACCGCGGTCGCGGTGAGCGTGTCGCGGTCGAACGTCCCGAACGGGCCCACGCCGTCGTCGAGCATCAGCGTCTTGACGCGGCCGGCCGCGGCTGCCGCGGCGATCTCGGTGGCGTCGTCGCTCGCCAGCTGCGTGCCCTGCTTCTCCTCGTACTCGGCGAGATCGGCTTCGATCGTCGGATGCATGCCGGGGCTCAGGGCGGCCAGGGCCTTGGCGTGGATCTCGTGGTCTGAGTAGCGGACCGGCGAGCCGAGGACCTGGGTCGACGCGATGGCGGCGTACGTGCTCAGCTCGCGGAACAGCGCCAGCTCGTACTCGACGCCGAGCAGCACGAGCGGCCGGTCGCCCGACGCGGCGAGCGCGGCGTCGACGGCCTTGGCGATCTTGCGCAGGTAGCGGGTCAGGTTCTGGGTCTCGACGTCTTTCTCGCCGCCGTGGCCGTGGAACATCCCCACGGTGCGCCCCGCGCCCGCGATGGACTCGGGGGACGCGAACGTCTGGAGCTGCTGGTCCTCGTCGTAGACGTCGTACTTGAGCTCGTCGGCGAGCGAGGCGGGCGCGCCCTCGAGCGCGACGGGCTCGATGCCCACACGGTCGCAGCGGAACAGGTTCGAGCCGTTCTTGTCGACCGTGAGCGCAAAGAAGCCGACGCCGTCGTGCCATGCCAGCAACAGGGGGCGCACGCTGTAGCGGTCGCCGACCGTCACCTGTTCCGGCATCGGGGTGTCGACGCGCAGTACCAGCGAGTGGTCCGCCGAGGCGAACGCCGCGATGCCGTCCGAGCCGTCACGCCAGAACGTGTCGTCGGCAAACGCCGCGGCGATCGGCGCGCAGTGCGCTTCGGCATCCGGTTCACGCACGCCCTGGGACACGAGTTCCTCGCACGCCTGGTTCAAGAGGTTCTTTGCGCGGATGCGGTCCTGCTCGCGGTCTGCGGGGGAGCGGTGTGCCGGCAGGTAGACCGATACCGAGGGCCATCCGCGATGGCGGGCGAGCTCGACGAGTGTTTCGCGGTCGATGTGGTCCATGGACCAGACCTCCTTCTTCGTCGTGTGCTCACGCCGATCCCGGCGTCGCCGGGAGGCGGTGGATAGAGTGAGTGTTCCCACGTGGGCGCGGTTTGGTTTGCCCGACCCGTTGCGGCGTGCGACGCGTGTATACTTACCTCTCGCCCGAGCGCCTCGGGCGGAGTCGGACGGCGGCATGTCGCGAACCTGGTCAGGGCCGGAAGGCAGCAGCCATAAGCGGCCTCTGCCGAGCGTCCGGCTCCGCCGGGGGCGCTCTGTGCGTCCCGCCACCAGACCTCACGTGCGCCCGCCGCGCGTCAGGGCCGGGCGGTATACTCCATTGGCACGCACGCGACCACGGGAGACCCCGCGCATGGCGCACACCTCGCTCTATCGCAAGTACCGCCCCCAGGCCTTCGACGACGTCGTGGGCCAGAACCACATCGAGCGCACGCTGCGCAACGCCGTGGCCGAGGGCACCGTCGCCCACGCGTACCTGTTCACCGGCCCGCGCGGCACCGGCAAGACCACCACCGCGCGCCTGCTCGCCAAGGCCCTGCTGTGCGAGAAGGGCCCGACCGCCGAGCCGGACGCCACGTGCGAGCAGTGCATCGAGATCGCCGAGGGGCGTCACCCGGACGTCTACGAGCTCGACGCCGCGTCGCGCACCGGCGTCGACAACGTGCGCGAGGAGATCATCGGTCGCGTCCAGTTCGCGCCGACGCGCGGCCGCTACAAGGTCTACATCATCGACGAGGTCCACATGCTCTCGACGCAGGCGTTCAACGCGCTGCTCAAGACGCTCGAGGAGCCGCCGAGCCACGTCGTGTTCGTCATGTGCACCACGCACCCGCACAAGGTCCCCGAGACCATCCAGAGCCGGTGCCAGCGCTTCGACTTCCACCGCATCAGCGTCGAGGACTCGGTCTCGCGTCTGCGCCACATCTCCAACGGCGAGGGCTTCGAGGTCAGCGACGCCGCGCTCGCGCTCATCGCGCGCCACGCCGCCGGCGGGATGCGCGACGCGATCACGACCCTCGAGCAGCTGGCGGCCTTCGGCAACGGCACCATCACGCTCGAGGACGTCGAGGGGCTGGTGGGCGAGGTCGACTCGGCCCAGCTCTTCGAGGTCGCCGGGCTCGTGGGGCGCCGCGACATCGCCGGGTGTTTCCGCTGGGTGGCGTCGTTCGTCGAGAGCGGCACCGACCTGAGCGAGTTCGTCCGCGCCCTGACCGGCCACGTGCGCGACCTGTACGTGGTCGCCGCCGTCGGTGACGCGCGCGGCATCGTCGACCGTACCGTCGAGGAGATGTCGGCGCTCGAGTCGCAGGCCGCCGAGTTCGGCGGCCCGGACCGGCTCGCGCGCGTGCTCGACCTGCTCGGCGAGCTGGGCAGCGAGATGCGCTGGTCGAGCGACCCGCGCCTGTCGCTCGAGGTGTCGCTGACCCGCATGGCCCGGCCCCAGGGCGAGATGACCCTCGAGGCGCTGGCGGAGCGCGTGGAGGGGCTCGAGCGTGGCTTGGCTGCGGGCGGGGGGGCGCTCGGGAAGCTTGGCAGCAGCGCTGCCGCTTCGGGCAGCGCTGCTGCTCAGGATTCCCTCGCTACCCCCCCGCCCGCAGCCACGCCGGCTAAGGGGGCCGCGCCGACCGCGGCACCGGCTGCGGCGGCGCCCGCTGCTGAGCGGCCGGCCGCGCCCGCACCCGTCCCCGCGCCCGCACCTGAGCCGCCAGCGGCCCCCGAGCCGCCGGCCGAGGCGCCGGCGCCGGCGGTCGTGACCACGCCGCATGCGGCCGGGGCGCTCGACAAGGCCACGGCCAAGCGGGGCTGGCAGGCGGTCGTGCTCGAGATCAAGAAGCTCAAGCCCGCGCGCGTCCAGACGTTCACCAACGTCGAGATCGACGTGGACGCGGACGGCGAGACGCTCGTCATCGAGTTCCCGAGCGACCAGACGTTCTCGATGCAGATGGCCGAGGACCCGGAGAACCGCGAGATGCTCAAGCGGGCGCTCGGTGCGGTGTTCGACGTCGCGCCGCCGTTCCGCTTCCAGCTCGGCCGCGGCGCGGTGCGCCCGGCCCAGCCCGCCGCGCCGGTGCCCGCACCGGTCGTCGACGTCGAGCCGGCGCCGCCCTACGAGGGCCCGGACGACTACTACGAGACGAGCACCGGCCTCGGTCAGCCCGAGGCGTCAGACACCGTCGTCGCCGGACCGGGCTCCGGAGATCTCGAGCACCTTCTCATCCACGGGCTCGGCGCGAGCATCGTGGAGGAACGGCCCCACACCCCTGAGGGAGAGGACGAGTAAGTGAACTTCGGCAAGATGATGAAGCAGGTCCAGCAGGCCCAGGCCAAGATGGCCGTCGTGCAAGAAGAGCTCAAGGACGAGACCGTCGAGGCGTCCGCCGGCGGCGGCATGATCAAGGTCACGATGTCGGGCGACCTGCAGGTCAAGTCGGTGTCCATCGACCCGGCCGCCGTCGATCCCGACGACGTCGAGCTGCTCGAGGACATGGTCGCCGCCGCGATGACCGAGGCGATCCGTGCCGCTCAGGAGCTCGCGTCGAGCAAGATGGCCGCGATCACCGGCGGGATCAACATCCCCGGCATGATGTAGCCCCGTGCGCTATCCCACGCCCATAACGCGCCTGCTCGAGGAGCTCGAGCGGCTGCCCGGCGTCGGGCCCAAGAGCGCCCAGCGCATCGCGTACTGGATGCTCAACGCCGACGAGTCCTCCGCGCGGCGGTTGGCCGACGCCATCGTCGAGGTCAAGCGCTCGATCCACTTCTGCCCGCGGTGCTTCAACTTCGCCGAGGGCGAGCTGTGCGAGGTGTGCGCCGACCCGGAGCGCGACGTGACGACGATCTGCGTCGTCGAGGAGCCGCGCGACCTGGCCGCCATCGAGCGGACGCACGAGTACGGCGGCGTCTACCACGTGCTGCACGGCGCCATCTCGCCCATCGACGGCATCGGCCCGGAGCAGCTGCGCGTGCGCGAGCTCATCGAGCGGCTCGGCGAGCCGGGGGTCGAGGTGGTCGAGGTCGTGCTCGCCACCAACCCCAACGTCGAGGGCGAGACCACCGCGCTGTACCTCGCGCGCCTCATCAAGCCGCTCGGCATCCGCGTCACGCGCATCGCGAGCGGCCTGCCGGTCGGCGGCGACCTCGAGTTCGCCGACGAGGTCACGCTCGGCCGTGCCATGGAGGCCCGCCGCGAGATGTAGCCCGCCCGGGTGGTGGCGCCAGAGCCACTATCCGCCGAGCGGTGCAGGAGTCCGCGGCGCGGCGTCGTAGCACAGGAGCGCGGCACTTTAGCGTGGTGTATCGGATAACTGGAAAATCCTGACTACCGTTCACCGATGCGAGAGCGCCGCCGACCGCCCTCGCACTGCCGCATACCGTGCGTTCGGGGGGTCGCCTCTATCCTGTACGAACCCCGAGGGCACCCGCGCTCGGGGCCCTGAGCATCTGCCGAGGAAGGGGGCGCCCATGCAGCTGACGGAGATCCGTTGGCATGCGCGCGCCGGCCAGGGCGCGGTGACAGCGGCCAAAGTCGTTGCTGAGACCGCACTCTCTGCCGACCAGTACATGCAGGCCATGCCCGAGTACGGGCCCGAACGCATGGGGGCGCCGATCAAGGCGTTCACGCGCATCAGCGACGAACCGATCGAGATCCACAACAACATCGAGAACCCCGACGTCGTCATCGTGCTCGACGAGTCGCTCATCGATGTCGTGGACGTGACCGAGGGCATCTCGGACAGCGGTGTGATCATCATCAACACCTGCTCGCCGGCGGCCGCGGTCAAGCAGGCCATCGGGGTCGCCGACTCCGTGCGCGTCGCGTGCGTCGATGCGAGCGGCATCGCGCTCGACACCATCAAGCGCGACATCCCCAACACGCCCATCGTGGGCGCCCTGACCAAGGTCACCGGCGTCATCGACGTCGAGGCGTTCAAGGGGCTGCTCGCCAAGAACCTCGGCAAGAAGTTCGGCCAAGAGATGATCGACGCGAACTTCGCGGCGGTCGACCGTGCGTACGAGGAGGTGACTGTCGCGTGAAGTGGGATATCTCCCGAGTAGACGAGTGGAAGAGCGAGGAGTTCCCGCTCGGCGCCGTCATTCCTGAGGGCGGCAACAGCAACGACTACAACGTCGGCGGCTGGCGCAGCGAGCGTCCGTACCGTGACGACGAGGTGTGCACCCAGTGCATGCTGTGCTGGATCTTCTGTCCCGACACCTCCGTGGTCGTCGAGAACGAGAAGGTCGTCGCGTTCGACTACGACCACTGCAAGGGTTGCGGCATCTGCGCCAACGAGTGCCCGACCAACCCCAAGTTCGGCCGCAGTGCCATCGAGATGGTCCCTGAGGGCTGCGAACTGCCGGGGGTGAAGTAGAGATGGCTGAACAGAAGACCGTCGCTACCACCGGCAACACCATGGTCGCCGAGGCGATGCGCCAGTGCGCGCCCGACGTCATGGCCGCCTACCCGATCACCCCGCAGACGACGATCGTCGAGGAGTTCGCGAAGTTCGTCGCGCAGGGCCGCGTCCACACCGAGTACGTCACCGTCGAGTCCGAGCATTCGGCGATGAGCGCCGCCGTCGGCGCGTCGGCCGCCGGCGCTCGCGTGATGACCGCGACCTCGTCGCAGGGCCTCGCGTACATGTGGGAGGAGCTCCACGTCGCCTCCGGCATGCGCCTGCCGATCGTCATGGCCAACGCCAACCGCGCGCTCTCCGCGCCGATCAACATCCACTGCGACCACAGCGACGTCATGGGCGCCCGCGACACGGGCTGGCTCATCTACTTCGCCGAGACGGCGCAGGAGGCCTACGACAACACGATCATGTCGGTCCGCGTCGCCGAGCACCCCGACGTGCTGCTGCCGGTCATGACCACGCTCGACGGCTTCATCACCACGCACTCGATCGACCGCGCCGAGGTCATGGACGACGAGACCGTCAAGGCGTTCGTGGGCGACTACGAGCCGGTCAACGCGCTCCTCGACTTCGACAACCCCGTGAGCCACGGCAACTTCGCGGGTCTCGGCGGTCCGTACTTCGAGTTCAAGAAGTCGCAGCGCAACGCGATCGACCGCTCGATGGCCGTCGTGAAGTCGGTGGGCGAGGAGTGGTCGAAGATCTCGGGTCGCCCGTTCGACGTCATCGAAGGCTGGGGCATGGAGGACGCCGAGTACGTCATCGTCGTCATCGGCTCGACCGCCGGCAACGCGCGCCACGTCGCGCGCGAGATGCGCGCCGAAGGCATCAAGGCCGGCGTGCTCAAGGTCCGTGTCTTCCGACCGTTCCCGTTCGCCGAGATCGCCGATGCGATCAAGGGCGCCAAGGCCGTCGCGGTGCTCGACCGCAGCGAGTCGTTCGGCGCCGAGGGCGGGCCGCTGTTCCTCGAGGTCCGCAGCGCGCTCTACGACTACGACGTGCGCCCGGCCATGGTGAACTACATCTACGGCCTGGGCGGAAGCGACGTCCGCCTCGAGCTCATCCGCACGGTCTACAGCGACCTGATCGACATCGCCGACGGGGTGACGCAGCCGGGCCGGCTCGTCTACCTGGGCGCACGGTAAGGGAGGGACACGAAGATGGCGAACATCAAGGAGCTCTCCCGCAACGAAGACCGCCTGACCGGCGGCCACCGTCTGTGCGCCGGGTGCGGCGCATCGGTCGCGGTCCGTCAGATCCTGCTCGCGGCCGGCGAATCGGCGGTCGTCTCGGGCTGCGCGACCGGCTGCCTCGAGGTCTCGACGACGATCTATCCCTATTCGGCGTGGAAGACCCCGTTCATCCACAACGCGTTCGAGAACTCGGCCGCCACCATCTCCGGCGTCGAGGCCGCGTTCAAGGGCCTCAAGGCCGCCGGCAAGATCCCGGCCGACAAGAAGGTCAAGTTCGTCGCGTTCGGCGGCGACGGCGGCACCTACGACATCGGCCTGCAGTCGCTGTCCGGCGCCATGGAGCGCGGGCACGACATGGTCTACGTCTGCTACGACAACGGTGCGTACATGAACACCGGCATCCAGCGTTCGAGCGCCACGCCGCTCGGCGCCTGGGCCACCACCGCCGAGGTCGGCAAGGCGCAGCAGGGCAAGATCCAGCGCCGCAAGGACCTCACCTCGATCATCGCGGACCACGGCGTGCCCTACGCCGCCCAGGCGTCCGTGAGCCACTGGAAGGATCTCACCGCCAAGGCCGAGAAGGCGTTCGCGGCCGACGGCCCGGCCTTCCTCAACGTGCTCTCGCCGTGTCCGCGCGGCTGGCGCACGCTGCCCAACAAGTCGATCGAGATCGCCAAGGCGGGCGTCCAGACCGGCTTCTGGCCGCTGTTCGAGGTCGAGAACGGCGTGTGGAAGCAGACCGTCAAGGTCGCCAACAAGAAGCCGATCGAGGAGTTCCTCAAGCCGCAGGGCCGCTTCAAGCACCTGTTCGCCCCCGGCAACGAGGCGCTGCTCGCCGCCGTGCAGCAGGGCGTCGACGAGTACCTCGAGTACGTTCTCAAGCGTTGCGAGTGCCAGTAGCACCCGCGTAGCCACGCATCCGAGAAGCTGCGGGCCCCGAGGTCGAGCACCTCGGGGCCCGCGTGCGTATAATCGGTGCGTTGGCGGCCACGGGCACAACGGAGGCGAGGCGACGGTGACGATGAGGCGCGTGTGCGTGGCATTGGCGCTGCTCGTCGTCGTGATCGCCGCCACCGGCTGCGGCCAGGCCGCACCGAGCGACTCGGCGCCCGCGCCGCGCGTCGAGGTGCGGGTCTCCGGCGCAGGCCCCTGTCTGACGATGCTGGAGCATCTCGCGGCCGCGTACCCCAAGCGCAGCGGTCTCAAGTTCACGTTCCTTCCCGGGATGCATTCGGGCGGTGCGGTCGAGGGTGTGGTCAACGGCCAGCTCGAGATCGGCGCGACCGCGCGAGAGCTCACGGCGGCCGAGAAGGCCCGACGGATCGACTGCACGCCGCTCGCCACCGACGCCGTCGTCGTCGCCGTGCACCAGGGCGTCGGGGTCACGGACTTGACGGGCGCGCAGGTGCGCGACGTCTACAGCGGTAAGATCACCGACTGGCAGCAGCTCGGAGGCCTGCGGGCACCCATCGTCGCGATCGACCGCAACGAGGACGAGTCCGCCAAGATCGCGATGCGCGCCGGCGTGCTCGGCACGACCGTCGTGACCCCCAACGCCGTCACCCTGCCGCTCGAGAGCTCGGTCGCCGATGCGCTGGAGAAGACCCCGGGCGCCATCGGGTACCTGTCGTTCGGCCAACTCATCGCAAGCGACATCGACGCGGACATCGTGCGCGTCGACGGCGTCCGTCCGGACGTCGAGTCGATCGCGTCCGGACGCTACCCAGCAACGCGTCCGTTCGCCGTCGTCACGCCCCGCGATGTGCCTGCGGCGGTGGCCGACTTCGTTGCCTGGTGCGCCAGTCCCCAAGGCGCCGCGGTCATGGCCGAGCACGGGTATGCGCCCGTCACTGCCACGGCGGTGTCGCAGTGACGAAGCGCTCGCCGTTCGGCTCACAGCTCTACAGCCAGATCGTCCTGCCGCTGTTGGCGGCCTCGGTCATCGTCGGTCTCGTGGCGATGATCGTGGCGGTCTTCTTCTTGCGCGACCTGACCGACAAGTGGGTCGCACAGGTGGCCGCCAGCTCGACCGAGAACCTCGCGTACCGCTACGAGCAGTACAGCGAGCAGCTTCAGCGCTCCGCCGCGTTCGCGGCAAACGACCCGGACCTGCGCTCGGCGATCGAGCGCGGCGACGAGGCCGCCATGCGCGCCGTCATCGTCGCCGCGAACACGAGCCTGGGGCTCGACGGGATGATGCTGCTCGATTCCGAGGGGCGCGCCGTCGCGTCGAGCGGGCTCGGGGTCACCTACGGGTCGCGGCCGCTCGCGTCCGATACCGAGACCGGCTCCCCGCGCCCCCACCAGCTGCTCGCCCGGATCGGCGCGGTCGACACCATCACCGCGGTCGAGCCGGTGGGGCCGACGTCGAAGGGCTACCGCCTCGCGATAGCCACGGCCATCGACGACGAGTTCCTCAAAGACCTCGGCATCGCGCCGGACGCGGCGTACTGCTTCTACAGCCCGGAGGGTCGGCGGATCGCGTGCGCCGCGGGCAGCGGCCTGTCGCGTGAGGCGTCGCGCGCGCTGCTCGACGCGATGCGCAGTCCGGGCCCCGAGATGCGCAGCGCGCTGAACGAGATCCCGGCGAAGGGCTTTGGCCGCGCGGGCCTGTCGGTCGGCTCGGACAACTACCAGCTGTGGGCGCTGCCGGTGGCGCTTCCCGACAACACCGGCAAAGACGCGCGCGGCTACCTGGTCGGCGTCGTGAGCCAAAACGTCTCCGACCAGGCGGGCCAGACCACCATCAACCTCATCGCGATGTGGTCGCTCGTCGCCATCGTGGCGCTCGTGGGCCTCGGGGGCTGGGTCGCGCGCCGCGTGTCGGACCCGCTCGTGGAGCTCGCGGCCGGCGCCCGCCGCGTCGCCGACGGAGACTTCAGCACCCGCGTCGAGGTGAGCGGCAACAACGAGGTCGCGCAGCTCGCGGAGACCTTCAACGAGATGACCGAGTCGCTCAACGAGCGTTCCGAGTCGCTGACCAAGAAGGTCCTCGAGCTCGCCACGCTCTACGAGATGAGCCGCTCGCTCGGCTCGACGCTGGACATGGACGAGCTGCTCGCCTCGGTGCTCGACAGCGCGCTGCGGATCTTCGACCTCGACCTGGGCTACATCGTCTTGCGCGACAAGGAGGCCGGCACGCTCGAGATCCGGGCGATGCGCGGCGTCAACGGACGCGACTCGAGCGGTGCGGTGCGCTCTTCGATGTCGGAGTGGGTCGTGCGCGAGGGCCGCCCGCTCATCTTCAACCCCGAGCCCACCGCCGACGCGCGCACCGACGGCGTCACCGGCGCCAAGGCCGCCCTGTGCGTACCGCTGATCTCCTCGGAAGGGACGATCGGCTCGATCACGATCGGCTCGAGCGACACGGCGTACCGGTTCAACAGCGACGACGTGCGGCTGCTCTCGACCATCGCGAACCACGTGACCATCGCCATCGGCAACATCGAGCTGTTCACGAGCCTGCAGGAAGCGTACCTAGCCACGGTCCGGTCGCTCGCTGCGGCCGTGGATGCCAAGGACACCTACACCCGCGGCCACTCCGATCACGTGGCCCTGTACGCGACGCTGATCGGGGAGCGTCTCGGCCTGGCCCACGAGCAGCGCGTCGCGCTCGAGATGGCGGCGTACCTGCACGACATCGGCAAGATCGGCATCAACGAGGACATCTTGCTCAAGCCGGGCAAGCTTGACGATGCCGAGATGGAGCAGATGCGCCATCACCCGCTCATCGGCGCCAACATCCTCAAGCCCGTGGCGTTCCCCTGGGCCATCACGCCCGTCGTGCGCCACCACCACGAGCACTACGACGGCACCGGCTACCCGGCCGGTCTGCGCGGCGAGGAGATCCCGCTGCTCGCGCGCGTCCTGACCGTCGCGGACAGCTACGAGGCCATGACCGCCGACCGCCCCTACCGCAAGGGGCGCAGTGCCGCGGCGGCGCTTGCCGAGCTCGCGCGCTGCTCCGGGACGCAGTTCGACCCCCGTATCGTGGAAGTGTTCACCGAGGTCGTCACCGAACTCGAGAAGGCCGGCGTCTCCGCGCTCGGCGAGCCCGCCGAGGACATCTCGTCGGAAGAGGCGCGCGCGATCTTCGCGGCGCTCGTCGACGGGCTGTTCGCGAGCTTCCGGCGCCTGGGCGGCCCGCGCCTCGCGTCGAACGTTGAGCGCGAGGTCGACGAGGCGCTCGAGGCTCAAGGCGCCCCCTTCCGGCTCGAGCGGGGTCACGTCGTCTTCACGGCCGAGCCCTCGCCGGTCCTCGACGAGGACGCCGCGGTCATGCGCGACGCGCTGCGGCGCATCGACGCCACCATGGGCCGCGTCTCGGGCAACACGCTCGTCGAGCACTTCTACGCCGACGCCCTCGAGGGGCTGTCCGGACGGATGCGCTATCTGGCGCGCGTGCTCGGTTTCTACGACGCGGCCTGAACCGCCTTCGCGTGCTGGCACCCGCACGCATGACCCACTACACTGTATGAAACCTTAACGAGCCGGCCCGCACGCGCGGGCCGCGCCGGTTCCGCGCATCGGGTTTCAAGGGGCACGCATGGCACTCGTCGTCACCAAGTTCGGAGGCACGTCCGTCGGTACGACGGAGCGCATCATGGCGGTCGCAGACCGCCTCGTCGCGCGAAAGCGGGCGGGTGACGACGTGGTCGCGGTGGTCTCGGCCATGGGCCACGTCACCGACGAGCTCGTTGAGCTCGCGCGCCAGGTCTGCAGCGACCCGCCCGAGCGCGAGATGGACATGCTGCTCTCCACCGGCGAGCAGGTCTCCATCGCGCTGCTCGCGATGGCGATCACCGCGCGCGGCCAGCAGGCCATCTCGTTCACCGGACCGCAGGTCGGCATCGTGACCGACGCGGTGCACAGCAAGGCCAAGATCACCGAGGTGCGCGCCGATCGGGTCCGCGAGGCGCTCGCCGCCGGCAACATCGTCATCGTCGCCGGCTTCCAGGGCATGACGCCCGACGGCCAGATCACCACGCTGGGCCGCGGCGGCTCCGACACCACGGCCGTGGCGGTCGCGGCGGGAGTGGGCGCCGACGTCTGCGAGATCTTCACCGACGTCGACGGCGTCTACAGCGCCGACCCGCGCATCGTGCCCGACGCCCGCAAGATCGACGAGATCAGCTACGAGGAGATGCTCGAGATGGCCGCGAGCGGTGCGGGCGTCCTGCAGATGCGCTCGGTCGAGTTCGCGCGCAACCACGGCGTGGTCATCCACTGCCGCTCCTCGTTCAACGACAACCCCGGCACCATCGTCAAGGAGGCCGAATCCATCATGGAGCAGGCGATCATCTCGGGTGTCACCCACGACACCTCCGAGGCCAAGGCGACCATCCGCGACGTCCCGGACACACCGGGTGTCGCCGCCAAGGTCTTCACCGTGCTCGCAGACGCGAACTGCAACGTCGACATGATCATCCAGAACGTGTCCGAGCAGGGCGCCACCGACATCTCGTTCACGGTGCCCAAAGACGACCTGCCCCGCGCCAAGGCCGCGCTCGAGCGGATCGTCCAAGAGCTCGGCGCCCGTGAGTGGTCGGTGGACGAGTCGGTCGCCAAGGTCTCGCTCGTGGGCGCCGGCATGAAGACGCACCCCGGCATCGCCGCCAAGATGTTCTCCACGCTGGCCGACGCCGGCGTCAACCTCGACATGATCTCGACCTCGCCGATCCGCATCTCGTGCGTGATCTCGGCAAGCCAGGTCACCGCCGCGGTCGTGGCACTGCACGACGCATTTGGCCTGGCCACCGACGAGATCACCGCCGAGACATCGCCCGGCTGCGGAGAGGGGGCCTAGATGGCCTGGGACAAGCAGATGCCCGAGCGCCCCGTCGTCGCCGTCGCCGGGGTGACCGGCGCCGTCGGCCGCGAGATGCTCAAGGTGCTCGAGCAGCGCGGCTTTCCCGCCGCGCGCGTCGTCGCGTTGGCCTCGGCGCGCTCTGCGGGCAAGAAGGTCGCCTACGCAGGCGGCGAGCTCGTCGTCGAGGAGATGACGCCCGAGAGCTTCGCCGGCGTCGACATCGCGCTGTTCAGCGCCGGTGCGGGCATCAGCAAGGACTTTCGCGAGGCGGTCACCTCCGCCGGGTGCGTCATGATCGACAACTCCTCGGCGTTTCGCATGGACGAGGACGTGCCGCTCGTGGTCCCCGAGGTCAATCCCGAGGACCTGGCGTGGCACAGCGGCGTCATCGCCAACCCCAACTGCTCGACGATCCAGATGGTCGTGGCGCTCAAGCCGCTGCACGACCTGGCTCCGATCGAGCGCGTCGTGGTCGCAACGTATCAGGCGGCCTCGGGTGCCGGCGCTGCTGCGATGGACGAGCTCTACACGCAGAGCGCGGACTTCCTGCGCGGCCAGCAGCTGCATGTCGAGCAGTTCGCCCACCGCATCGCGTTCAACTGCATCCCTCAGATCGACGTGTTCCTCGACGACGGCTCGACCAAAGAAGAGTGGAAGATGGTCGTCGAGACCAAGAAGATCATGCACGCGCCCGACATCGAGGTCGCCGCGACGTGCGTGCGCGTCCCGGTCCTGCGCTGCCACTCGGAGTCCGTCAACGTGCAGTTCGCGCAGCCGGTCACGCTCGAGGCGGCACGTGCGGCCCTTGCGGCGGCACCGGGCATCACCGTCCTCGACGACCCGGCGGCCAAGGACTATCCCATGCCCGCGATGCTCGAGGGCACCGACGACACGTACGTGGGTCGTCTGCGCGTCGACCCGACCGTGCCGAGCGGTCTGCAGATGTGGGTCGTGGCCGACCAGCTGCGCAAGGGCGCCGCACTCAACGCGGTCCAGATCGCCGAGGGGCTGCTGCCGCAGTGACCGCGGGCGCAAGGGGAAGCATCTTGTCGGGCACCGGCGACTTGGAGGGACGATGAACGACGTGGCGGCCAAGATTCTCGTAGTGGAAGACGATCCGACGATCTCGCGCTTCGTCGAGCTTGAGCTCGCGCATGCGGGCTACGACGTGCACAAGGCCGCCGACGGCGACTCGGCGCTCAGCGAGGCCGGCACCTTCTGCCCCGACCTGATCATCTTGGACCTGATGCTGCCCGGTATCGACGGCATCGAGGTGGCGCGCCGCCTGCGCGCCGACGGGGACAACACGCCCATCCTGATGCTCACCGCGCGCTCCGAGACCCAAGACGTCGTCACCGGCTTCGATGCCGGCGCCGACGATTATCTGCGCAAGCCGTTCGAGATCCCCGAGCTTCTCTCCCGCGCCCGCGCGCTGCTCAAGCGCAGCGAGCACGAGCGCCCCGCCGCGCAGTACAAGGCCGCCAACGTCGAGATCGACCCGGCTTCGCGCTCGGTGCTCGTCTCGGGCAAGCCGGAGTCGTTCACGGCCAAGGAGTACGACCTGCTCGAGTACTTCGTGACCAACGCCGGTCGCGTCATCACCCGCGACGAGATCCTCTCCAACGTGTGGGGCGGCCAGCACACCACCGACAGCAACGTCATCGAGGTCTTCGTGTGCCACCTGCGCAACAAGATCGGCGATAACGACAACAACATCATCCGGACCATTCGAGGCGTGGGCTACTTCTTCGCGAGGACCTAGATGCGCGGCTGGTCGCTCAGGGGTCGGCTCCTTCTGATCTCGATCCTGTTCGCCGTGCTCGTGGTCGGCGGCATCGCGCTCACGACGTACGTGATCGTCTCCGACGGCATGCAGGTCGTCGCCTACGACACCACCCAGCGCGTCGCCTCGTCGGCCGCCGCCATCGTGTCCGAGACCGCGCGTGAGGCCGAGGTGCGGGCGCATGCCGCCGGACTCGAGGGCGCCCGGGCCGACGCGGCCGTCTACGCCGCACTGCGCGAGACGCTGCCCAAGCTGTTGAGCGAGGCCGGCCTGTCCAGCGCCGGGTTCGCGCTCTACTCGGAGCAGGGGCGCGTGATCTGGGCGTCGCGCAAGGCCGCGCTGCACCCCACTCAGGACGAGGCGCGAGCACGCGCGGTCGAGACAGGCGAGCCGACCCGCTCGGTCGGTCGCAGCAGCGACCTGTTCAGGGGCCTCACCAATCAGGCGCGCCTTGCCACCGTCGTCATCCACGTGCCGGTCCCGCTTCCGGACGGGGCCACGGGCGTGCTCGACGTGACCTACGTTCCGCTCGTCGAGGAGCAGGTCATCGATGCGATCCGCGTGCCGATGGCGCTGCTCGCCGTGGCTGCGATGCTGATCATGGTCGTGCTGATGCAGACGTCGATGGCGTGGGTGCTCAACCTCGTCGACGACCTGCGCCGCGCCGCCGACTCGATCGACGCGGGCCGGCTCGACGACCGCCTCCCCGCGAGCAGCGAGAACGAGATCGGCGAGCTCGCCAACTCGCTCAACCGGCTGCTCGACCGGCTTCAGCGCCGGGCCGACGCGCAGGGCCGGTTCGTCGCCGACGCGTCACACGAGCTCGCGACGCCCGTGGCCGGAATCCGTGGCTATACGAGCATCCTGCGGGCGTGGGGGGCGGAAGACGAGCGCGTGCGCGAGGAGGCCATCGACGCCATCGACCGGGAATCCAAGCGGATGGCGCGGCTCACGAGCGACCTGCTCAACCTGCTGCACGCCGACCAAGGCCTGCGCCTGCAGTCGGAGCGCTTCGACCTGAACCACGTGGCGCGCGAGCGCCTCGCCGCCACCGCGAGCCGCTACCTCGATGACGACATCGAGTTCATCGGCCCCGAAGACGAGTCGCTCGTCATGGTCGGGGACCCCGATCGCGTCGAGGACGTCATGTCGATCCTGCTCGACAACGCCGCCAAGTACACGCCGCGCGGCGGGAGCGTCGCGCTGATGACCAACCGCAAGCGCGACGACGTCATCTTCCTCGTCTCCGATACCGGCAAAGGCATCCCGGAGTCCGACCTCCCGCGGATCTTCGATCGCTTCTTCCGCAGCGACGTCGCCCGCTCGGGCGGGGAGTCCGGGTTCGGTCTGGGCCTGTCCATCGCCAAGAGCATGGTCGACAACATGGGCGGCGACATCTCGGTGGACAGCACGTTGGGCGAGGGGACGACGTTCACCGTCAGGCTGCCGCGCGGCCGGGTCTGACGACAGGCATAAAGTATCGAGAGCGGGCCGCCGATACACTACTCGGAAGTATGAATCGTCGAGGGGATGTCGTGCCCGTTCGCCTGCGTGACATAGCCGAGAGAGCGTTCTCGACGCCCGAATGGGCATCGGCCGCTGACGCGCTGTTCCAGGCCACGGGCATCACCGTCAGCGTCATGGATTTCGAGCGCTGCGACCAGTTCTCCGGCGGCCATCGCTGCGGGTATTGCCACCTCGCCACCGACATCGAAGCGCCGGGCCCCCTGACCTGTTTCGACGCGTGCCCCGACGCCAACAGCGGACCGGGCCGCATCATCTGCCGCGCCGGACTCGCCGCGCTCTACGCGCCGGTGATGCGAGACGAGCGGGTCGCCGCGCACGTGGTCGTCAGCGGGTTCGTCACCTCGACGCGCGAGCGTCGCGGGCTCTACGAGCACCTCCTCGCGCGCGGCATCAGCGAGGATTCGGCGCGCCGGGCGATCAGGGCGCTGCCCGTCATCGCGCGGCGCCAGGCCGAGGCCTATCTCCAGATCGCCGTCTCCACCGCGCGCACGCTGTTCGACGCGACCGCCGAGCGGCTCGCCGCCGCGGAGCGTGTCGAGGAGCTGCGGCTCTTCGTCTCCGCCGGTCAGCAGGTCGTCTCCACCGAGCGTCTCGACGCCGATACCCTCGGCGCGATCGCGGAGGAAGCGGTCGCCATCGTGGGCGGCGAGGCGGGCGCGATCCTGCGCCCGCGGGGCAGCCTGCTCGAGGTCGTCTCACGTACCGCCGAGTGGCGCGGCGCGATCGGCGCCATGGTCCCGCAGCAGCAGACCGCGAGCGGTCGAGCGGTCGAGACGCGCCGCACGGTCGTCTCGCCTGCGCGCGGCACCGGTTCGGCCGTGCTGGCGATGCCGCTGCTGATCGCCGAGCGCGTCCTCGGCGTCCTCGAAGTGCGTCTCCCTGCCGCGCGCGTGCCGCTGCCCGCGGACCGCATCTCGCGGCTCAACCGCTTCTCTCAGTTCATCGCCATCGCGCTCGAGCGCGAAGACGAGCGTTCGGCCGTCGAACGAGCGATGGCCGGCTACGCACAGCTCAACGGCCTCGCGGCGGCGCTCGGTGGTCAGACCGACATCGAGGGCGTCGCGCGCCTCGTGACGAGCGTCATCGACAAGGCGTTCAGCTTCGAGATCGCCGGCCTCGTCCTCACGAGCTGGGGCCGCGACCGCGCTGACATCGTGGTGTCGGGTGACGTCATGTCGGGCGACATCGACCGCGTGCTCGGCGATGCCTGCGGGCGCGACGTGCGCCGCAACCCCTTCGCCGACGTGCGGCAGGTGACGTATCGCGGTTCGATCTCACCGGGCGACTCCGGCAACGAGTGGGCGATGACCGTCGTCGACCTCGAGCACGGCGACCTGGTCGTCGGCCAGCTGGTGGTCGCGCGCTCCGACGGCGAGCGGTACTCGGCCCAGGACCATGCGCTGCTCGAGGGCATCGCGGCCCATGCCGCGGCGGCGTTCTCGCGCGCGGCGCTGTTCGGCCGGATCCGCGACGACTACGCCAAGACGATCGCGGCGCTGTCGGCGACGCTTGACCTCGGCGAGCGGGCGAGCAAGGGCCACGCCGGCCGCGTGATGGACTACGCGATGCTCGTCGGAGAGGAGCTCGGCCTCGGGCTCGAGGAGGTCGAGCAGCTGCGGTTCGCCGGCCTGCTCCACGACGTGGGCAAGACCGGTGTCCCCGAGGAGATCCTGCTCAAGCCGAGCAAGCTGACCGCCGACGAGCTCGAACAGGTGAAACGTCACTCCGAGATGGGCGCCTCGATCGTCGAGCAGATCGACTTCCTCAAGTCGATCACGCCGATCATCCTGCATCATCACGAGCGCTGGGACGGCAAGGGCTACCCGCACGGCCTCAAGGGCGAGGACATCCCGCTGCTCGCGCGCATCCTCACCGTCGCCGACTCCTTCGACGCCATGACGAGCGACGCTCCGTACCGCGAGCGGCTCGACATCGCACGCGCCCGCGTGGAGCTCGAGGCCGCGGCCGGCACGCAGTTCGACCCCCGCGTCGCGGCCGCGCTGCTCATGGTGCTCGACCGCCAGGCCACGGCCGGCGGCACGGGACTGTTCATCTCGCGGGAGTTCGGGTCGCGCCCCGACCTGCCCGCGTAGCACCCGGCCCGCGCGGGCTGGTAGAATCCCCGCTACTTCCCGTCGCGCTGCATGCGCGCTCACCTTGAGGACCGCCGTTGAACCGCTCCCGCTACGTCGCCCAGGCCGGCATGATCGCCGCCGTGTACGCGGCCTTGTCGCTGCTCGTCATGAACCTGCCGTTCTATCTCGGGTTCGGGCTGGTGCAGTTCCGCATCTCCGAGGCGTTCACCGTGGTGGGCATGTTCACGCCGGCGGCCATCCCGGGCCTGACGCTCGGCTGCGTCATCGCCAACCTGCTCAACCCGGCGGCGGTGTGGCCGCTGTCCTTGCTCGACGTGGTGTTCGGGTCGCTCGGGACGATGCTCGGGGCGGTGTGGATGTGGCGGTTCAGAAGCCGCACCGCTGTCGCTCTGGCCGGTCCCGTCATCTTCAACGCGCTCATCGTGCCGGCGTACCTGCCGACGCTGCTGGCGGGCATGGGGCTGTTCCAGGTGCCGATTCTGGGAATCGACTTGGAGGGCAGCTGGTTCGCGATGTACCTTTTCGGTGTGGTGAGCGTCGGGATCGGCCAGGCGGTCGTGGTCTACGGACTCGGCTGGCCGCTGCTGTCCGCCATGCGACGCCTCGGACTTTCGGAGGCGCTCGCTCGACGCGTCTAGGGTGGGGGAGGCCGTGGCGCAGACTGAGGACCGAGACGTGCGGCCGGGTTTCGCCGCGCCGGTCGAGCCGCTGATCGGCCATCGCGCCGAGCGCTGCGTCGAGTGCTGGGGGTGCGTGCGCCATTGCCCGGCACGGGCCCTGCGCATCGTCGACGGCCGCAGCGAGGTCGTCGAGGAGCGCTGCGTCCGTTGCGGCGTCTGCGTCACCGCTTGCGGCAACTCCGCCCACACCGTCCGCGACGACCTGCCGCGCGTGCGCGAGCTGCTCGGGGGCGACAGGCCGGTCGTGGCCCTGCTCGCCAGCGAGCACGTCGCCGCGCTGCACCCGCTCACGCCGGCCGCTGCGGAGCGCGCGCTCGAGTCGATCGGTTTCGCGGGCGTGGAGACGACCGTTCTGGGCGAGGAGCTCGTCGCAGCCGCCTACGAGCAGGTGCACGGTCGCGCCGGCAACTCGCTTCCGCGCCTGCGTTCGACGTGTGCCGTCGCCGTCGACTGGGTCCTGCGCTTCTATCCCGAGCTGACCGGCGCGCTCGTGCCGGCGGTCCCGCCCTACATCGCGCAGGCGCGCCTCGCGCGCAGCCTCTACCCCACCGATGTCGCCATCGTCTACGTCTCGCCGTGCTGGTCGCGCAAGGACGAGATCCACGAGCCGGACTTCGCCGGCGCGGTCGACGTCGCGATCGGCTTCGACGAGCTTCTCGCGCTACTCGCCGATGCCCCGGTGACGCCGGGCTCCCCGAGCAGGGGACGGCGGCCGCGTGCGGTCAAGCAGCTCGCGACCACCGACGGCTTCCCGCGGCGCACGCTGACGACCCGCGACCTCACCAACACCGACGTGGTCAAGGTGCGCGGGCTCGCCGATCTCGACCGGCTGCTGGCCGCCGTCGTGCGCGGCGAGACGGCGCCCGACGTCATCGACATGCTCAACTGCGAGGGCTGCATCGACGGACCGTGCGTCAACCCGGAGTTGAGCGTCTACGCCAAGCGCACGCTCGACGAGGCCGAGCGCCAGCGCCAGCCCGCGCCGATGATCGACTCGCGGACGTTTCTGTCGGCGTTGCCCGCCATCGAGATCACGCGCTCGTTCACCGCGCGGCCCGCGCCGGTCGTCACGCCCACGAGCGCCGAGATCGATGCGGTCCTCGCGGCCGGCGAGTTCCTGAGCCGGGAGGAGACCATCGACTGCGGGGCGTGCGGCTACGACACCTGCGTCGAGCACGCGGTGGCCATCTGGCTCGAGCACTCGTCGTGGGAGCAGTGCCTCCCGCTGCAGAAGCGCCTGCTCACCCGCGAGCACGAGGCGCTCGTGGAGGTCGCCTCGAGCGACCCGTTGACCGGGTTGGCGAACCGGCGGGCCCTCGACGCCCGGCTCGCCGAGGAGGTCGCGCGCGTCACCCGCTACGGCGCGCCGCTCTCGTTCGTCATGCTCGATCTCGACGGCTTCAAGGGCATCAACGACCAGCACGGGCACGGGTGCGGGGACGACTTGCTGCGCGGCACCGGCGTGATGCTGCGCGCCACGCTGCGCGCGACCGACTTCGCGGCCCGCTACGGGGGAGACGAGTTCGCGCTCATCCTGCCCGCGACCACCAAGACCGAGGCATGGGCCGTGGCCGAGAAGGTCGCCGACGCGTTTCGCCACCTGTCCGTGACGGCGCCCGACGGCAGCGCGGTGTCGACGACCGCCTCGGTGGGAGTCGCCGCCTTTGGGGGCGTGATCGGCGACGGTGCGGCACTGCTGCAGGCCGCGGACAACGCCTTGTACCGAGCGAAACGTGCGGGTCGCAACCGCGTCGAGTTGGCCCAGGGCTGAGGCGCCCGGGACCGCGACTGCCGGAGGTGTCGGCGATGCACGAAGCGCTGCTGTGGGTGCCCGAGGGCGACCGGGTACGCTGTGGGCTGTGCCCCAACGACTGCCTGATCGCGGAGGGCAAGCGCGGAGTCTGCGGCGCTCGCGGCATGGTCGACGGACGGCTGCGCGCGCTCACCTACGGGCTCGTCAGCTCGCTTGCCATCGACCCCATCGAGAAGAAGCCGGTGTTCCACTTCCACCCGGGCACCGATGTGCTCTCGCTCGGCTCGGTCGGGTGCTCGATGCGCTGCGGCCACTGTCAGAACTGGCAGATATCGCGCGCCGACGGGCCCGGTGCCGACCAGCTGCGCGCGATAGCGCCCGAGCAGGTCGTCGAGCTCGCGCTTGCCGAGTCGTGTCCCGGCATCGCGTTCACCTACAACGAGCCCACGATCTGGCTCGAGTACGTCGTCGACGTGGCCCGCCTGGCGAAGGCGCAGGGACTGTTCACGGTCATGGTGACCAACGGCTACGTGACCGACGCGGGACTCGATGCGTTCGCGCCGCACATCGACGTGTGGCGCGTGGACATCAAGGGGTTCTCGGAAGATGCGTATCGGGCCCTGTGCCACGTCCGCCACGCGGACGCCGTGCGCCGTGAGGCCGAGCGCGCCAAGCGCGAGCACGGGATGCACGTCGAGTGCGTCACCAACGTCGTGCCCACCATCAACGACGCCGACGACGAGTTGCGCGCGATCGCGCGTTGGATCGCCGGGTCGCTCGGGCCCGACACCCCCTGGCACGTCACGCGGTTCGTCCCGTACCTCGACTTCTCGCACCTGCCTCCCACGCCCGTCGAGACGCTCCAGCGCGCCCGCGACATCGGTCACGAGGAGGGGCTGCACCACGTCTACCTCGGCAACGTCCGCGTTCCGGGAGGCGAGGACACGGTGTGCCCGCACTGCGGCACCGTCGTGGTGCACCGCGAAGGCTTTGGCGTGCTCGACGACGCGCTCGACGCCAACGGGCACTGCGCCGTGTGCGGGCAAGACATCCACGTGATGCGCTGAGCGCTTGGGCGCGGCGGCGCGGGCGGGGTACAAGCCGGGTACGGGACCACGGGCGGAAGGCGAGAGATGACCGATGAGGGCGAGGCGCGCTACCTGGTGACACCGCGGGTGCTCGTGTTCTTCGACTACGCGTGCCAGTTCTGCTATCTCGACTGGCCGCGGTTCACCCGGCTGCGTCACGAGCACGAGGTCGAGCTGTTCCTCGTGCCCTTCGAGCTGCGCCCCGAGATGCCCGCCGAGGGGCTGCCGATATCCTCGGTCGGCGGCCACCACTCCGAGCGCGTGCAGGAGCACATGCACCGGCTGGCCGAGGAGGGCGGGCTGGAGCTGGTCTTCCCGGATTTCGTGCCCAACACCCATGCGGCGCTCTCGCTGGGGGAGTTCGCCCGCGATCTGGGACCGGAGGCCCACGAGGCCGTCCATGAGGCGCTGTTTTCCGCCTACAGCGGTCGCGGGCTCGACATCGGCTCGACCGAGGTCGTGCTCGACGTCGCGCGTGACCTGGCCCTCGATGCCGACGAGGTCGCGGCCGCGCTGGCCGAGGGGCGCTTCGACGAGCGGCTGCACCAGTTCTACCACCTGGGGCTCCAGATCGGGATCACCGGCACGCCGGCCGCGCTGATCTGCAACCAGCTGCTCATCGGGACGCGTCCCTACGAGGTGCTGCAGGCGGCGCTCGACGGCTGCCTGCTCACCGAGGCCGATCTCGTCGAGCACGACGACGGCGAGCCCGCGGCTGCGGTAGCCGACGACTCCGGGCACGAGGGCGAACCGGCCACCATCGACCGCTGAGGCGCGCTGTCGGCCCCGGAGCGGTATCATGGTGCGGGCCGTGAACGGCCGCCACCAAGAACCTACCGCACAGGAGCGACCCTTTCGTGGAACCCGTCGTAGTCATACCGACCTTCTGGACGCGCCGCCGCAGCGGCCGCGGCCGCGGCGTCAACGACGAGCGCGCCGCCATCTACGACCACCCGACGCCCATCGACGAGCTCGAGCCGTCGCTCGGCCCGTGCCTGCAGTCCCTGCAGCGCGTCGAGGGCCTCGGACGTGTCGTGGTCATCGTGGCCGCCACCGACGACTCCATCGCACATCAGGCCGAGGACCGCGTCCGCGACATCGTGGCCGACTACCCGGCCATCGACGCGATCGTGTTCGGCCCGGCCGAGATGGGCTCGTTGCACCGCCGCTTCGAGCAGCTCGAGTTCTCGGACATGATCGAGGGCGTGACGCTCGAGGGCTACGGCGCGGTGCGCAACGTCGGGCTCATCGCCGCCGCCGTGCTCGGACACGAGGCCGTCGTCTTCCTCGACGATGACGAGCTGGTCTTGGACGGCGACTTCCTCAACCAGGCGCTCTACGGTCTCGGCGCGCGCCTGCAAGACGGCACGCCGCTGCTCGCCAAGAGCGGCTACTACGTCGACGAGCAGGGCAACTGGAAGCACACCGGCGACCCGGGCTGGCACGACATGTTCTGGCGCCAGAATCAGGCGTTCAACGCATCGCTCGACGTCGTGATGAAGCCGCCGCGCATCCAGCGGACCAAGATCGCGTTCGGCGGTTGCATGGCGATCCATCGCGACATGTTCAGCTCGGTGAGCTTCGATCCGTGGCTCACGCGCGGCGAGGACATCGACTACGTCATCAACGCGCGCATGCACGGCGCCGACGTCTTCATCGACGACCAGTGGAAGGTCCTGCACCTGCCGCCCGCGCCCGTCAGCGAGGCGCTGCGCTTCCGCCAGGACGTCTTCCGCTTCATCTACGAGCACCGCAAGACCGAGTTCGCCAAGTCCCAGGTCGATCTGCGCCAGGTCACGCCCAAGTCGATGGCGCCGTACCCGGGAAGTTTCATGGACTCGTCGGTGAGCTGGCGCGCCCGCGCGACCGGCCTGCTGCGCGGCATCGCCCATCCCGAGAAGGGCCGCTACTTCAAGACCGCCTTCACCGCCGTCGGTGAGGCGAACGAGTACGCGCGCACCAACTGCCAGAACTACTTCGAGTTCCAGCGCCGCTGGCCGCTTCTGATGGAGCGGGTCTGGAACGACGTGCCGCTCTCGTCGCTGTTCTCCGGCGAGCGCAGGATGGACCGCACGGCGATCACCGGCCGGTTCCCGGTGGTCCCCGCCGAGTAGACCGTGTCGCCCGAGGCGCTGCTCACCGTCGCGATCGGCTTTCTCTCCGGCGTGCTGTCCGGCGCCTTTGGCATCGGCGGGGGTATCGTCACGACCCCGGCCATCCGCCTGCTGCTCGGCGCGCCGGCGCTGATCGCCGTCGGGACGCCGCTTCCGGTGATCTTCCCGAGCGCCGTGACCGGCGCGATCACCTACGCGCGCCGCGGCGTCGCCGACGTACGGTCGGGGCTGTGGATCGGTGCGGCCGGTGCGCTCACCACCGTCGTCGGCGCGTGGCTCACCACCAAGGTCGGCGGCACCGTCGTGCTCCTGGCCACGGCGGTCCTCGTGTTCTACGCGGCCGCCGACATGGCGCTGCAGGCCTGGCGCGGGCCGCGGGCGCCCGCGCCGTTCGAGCCCGACGTCGAGAGCGCCTCCGCGTCAGCGCTCGAGCCGGGCGACCCCAGCGCGCAGCACGCCCCGGTCGGCGTCGGCCGGTTGCTCGCGGCAGGTGCGGTCACGGGCCTGTACTCGGGCTTCCTCGGACTCGGCGGCGGGTTCGTGCTCGTGCCGCTGCTCACGCGCTGGATGCGCTTCCCGATCAAGCGCGCGATCGCGACCTCGCTCGTCGCCGTGGCGCTCATCGCCGTTCCCGGCACGATCACGCACGCGCTGCTCGGGCACATCGACTGGGCGATCGCGGGGCTTCTCGTCATCGGGGTGGTTCCCGGGGCGCTCGTGGGCGCGCGCCTCACGCTCGGCGCGCGCGAGCGCTCGATTCGCATCGCGTTCTCCGTGCTGCTGATGGGGATCGGTGTGTGGCTCGCGTACAGCGAGATCGCGCGGGTGCTCTCGTGAGCGGCACGCTGCGGCCCGCCCGCCCTGCCGAGATCGACTTGCTCTGGCCGGCGGTGCGCGCGGCGCACCTCATGGCCGACATCGAGGAGCTGCGCGCCCACTACGAGACCGGCCCGTGGCGCGTCCAGGTCACCGACGGCGGCGAGGCGGCGGTGCTCGCGCGCTGGCGTGCCGGCGACGACGTGCTCGCGATCAAGGGGCTGTGGGCCTCCGAGTACCGGGTCGGTCCGCTGGTCGACGACGTCTGCGCGCTCGCGCGCGCCCAGGGGTTCGCGCGGGTGCTCTCGCCGCTCGTCGGCGACGACGCGTTCGGCGCCTACCGGCGCGCCGGCATGGTGGTGGTGGAGCGGCTCGTGGCGCTGCAGGCGGTCCCGGCCTCCATCGAGTTGCGGCCGCCGGGCCCGGGGCTCACGCTGTCCGGCGCGTCTGCCGACGACCTTGCGCGGCTCGGCGAGATCGACGCCGCCTGTTTCGAGCCGTTCTGGCGGTACGGGCACCCGGAGCTCGCCGAGGCCTTGCGCACCGAGCGCCTCACCGTCGTGCGCAGCGGGGGAGTCGCGCTCGCGTACGCCACCTGCGCGCGGCGCGGGGCGACCGTCACGCTCGGCCGGCTGGCCGTCGATCCCGCGGCCCGTCGGCGGGGGATCGCGGCGGCTCTCGTCACCGACGCGGCCGGGTGGGCGGCACGCGCCGGCTGCGACGCGTTCTCGCTGTGCACCCAGGAGGGCAACGACGCCTCGCGGGCCCTGTACGCGCGCTGCGGGCTGCACGAACTGTCCCCGCGCTTCGTTCTGGGGATCCGCGACGCCTGAGCGCGTGTATCCTCCCCCCTATACGGTTACACTGTGTGATGCGGTAGGCACGCACCGGCGTGCTGCGTCGCGCGACGCACCGGCACGTCGCTAGGAGGCTTGATGCTCAAGGCACTGGTTGTCGATGACGAGGCACCCTCGCGTTCCGAGCTGCGCTTCCTGCTCGGCGAGGCGGGCGACGTCGAGGTCGTGGGTGAGGCCAGCAACGCCATGGAGGCGCTGCAGCTGATCAAGGCCATCCCGTACGACGTCATCTTCCTGGACATCAACATGCCCGGCCTGTCCGGCGTGCAGCTGGCCGAGGCACTCACCGCGCATCCGCGCCCGCCGGCGATCGTGTTCGTCACCGCCCACTCCGAGCACGCCGTCAAGGCGTTCGAGGTCAAGGCGGCCGACTATCTCGTCAAGCCGGTCGAGCTCGAGCGCCTGCGCAAGGCGATCGCGCGCCTGACGCCCGTGGCCGAGCAAGGCCCCGTGCGCGTCGAGCGCATCCCGGTCGAGAAGGCCGGCAAGAAGCTGCTCGTCAGCGTCGAGGACATCCTCTACATCATGGCCAAGGACGACTACAGCTACCTGCACACCGCGGCCGACCGCTACCTGTCGACCATGTCGCTCGCGAGCCTCGAGACCAAGCTCGACGCGGCCGGCTTCTTCCGCATCCACCGGCGCTACCTCGTGAACCTCTCGCGCGTCAAAGAGGTCGTCCCCATGTACGGCGGAACGCTGCTGCTCACGCTGACGGACGACAACGCCACGCAGATCCCCGTCTCGCGTCGACGCGTGCCGGCTCTGAAGAAGGCGCTGGGGCTGTAGCGAGTGACCCTGCTCGGCGTGATCTCCGATCTTCACGGCAGTCTCGACGCGCGGGTCCCGGCGGCGTTCGACGGGGTCAGCCGCATCCTGTGCGCCGGCGACATCTGCCGAGACGGCCTGCTCTTCGAGCTCGGGGCCATCGCGCCGGTCGTCGCGGTCTCGGGCAACTGCGATGCCGGCAGGCTCGTTCTTGAGACGCCGCCGCCCGTGGCCACGCTCACGGTCGACGGCGTCACCATCGTGATGGTCCACGACCGGCACACGCTTGGCCCGGTCCCGGCCGGCACCGACGTCGTGGTGTTCGGCCACTCGCACCTGCCGCTCGTCCAGCGCACCGACGGCGTGTTGTGGCTCAACCCGGGATCGTCCACCCAGCCGCGCCGCTCCCCGCTGGGCAAGAGCGTCGCTTTGCTCGATGTCCGCGGACCGGGAGAGGTCCACGCGCGGCTCGTGCCGCTATCTGAGATCGGAGAGGTCGCTTCATGACCGAAGACAACGCCACCACCCGCGCACC
>CAZCRB010000011.1:0-28105 GCA_964500985.1 uncultured Eubacteriales bacterium | reverse complement strand
TCGCTGCAGACGTTCTGGGTCTTTCACGAGGCCGGCGTCAAGAAGGTGCTCGCCGACGGCGGCGTGGGCTCGCTCAACTCGCTGCTGGACCCGCGAGACATCGTCGTGCCGCACGACTTCATCGACCTGACGATGAAGCAGGACATCTACGTCCGAGGAGACCACCTCCTCATCATGCGCCAGCCCACCTGCCCCGAGCTCAGGTCCCATCTCTACGCGGGCGCGAGCGAAGACTTCACCCGCGTGTTCAACCGCGGGGTCTACCTCGTGACCGACGGACCGCGCTTCGAATCGGTGTCCGAGGTCGACTACATGAAGCGGCTCGGCGGCGACATCATCGGCCAGTCCTTCAGCCCCGAGGTGTTCCTCGCGCGCGACATCGGCGCCTGCTACGCGGGCATCTACATCGTCGTCAACTACGGAGAAGGCATCATCCGCGAATGGGAGCACGACGAGCTCAAGGCGGTCTTCTTCGAGGAATCCGAGACCATTGCCCGAATAGTGCTGGAGACGGTCGCCAACGCCGACCTCGGCGCAGCGTGCGGTTGCATGGAACACCGCAAGCCGTCGCTGTTGGGCCTTCCGGACGAGAGGAAGCGCTAGCCGCATGCTGATCACCGCCGACTGGGTGCTCCCGATCTCACGGCCGCCGATTCGAAACGGCGGCGTCCTCGTGAAGGGCTCCCACGTCGTCAGCGTCGGCCGGGCAGCCGATCTGCGCGCCACCCACGGCACCGAGCCGCACCGTGACTTCCCGGGCTGCGTCCTCATGCCCGGCCTGGTCAACGCGCACACCCACCTGAGCCTGACGGCGATGGAGGGCCTTCTCGGCCCCGCGCCGTTCGACGAGTGGCTGCCGCGGCTCGTGGCCGCCATGCGCGCCTGGAGCCACGACGACTACGCCGCCTCTGCCGCCCTTGGCGCCCTGCGCTGCCTCGAGGCCGGGGTCACGGTCGCCGGCGACATCGCGTACGGGCCCGAGTCGGTGAGCGCGGCGGGCGATGCCGGGCTGGGCGGCACGTTCTTCTGGGAAGTGCTCGGCATTCGTGCACCCAAGCTCTTCACGGAGCTGCAGCGGCTCGAGTTCCCCCGGGAGCACCGTGGCGCCTGCAGCCCGCGCATCCGGTGCGCGCTCAGTCCCCACGCCCCGTACTCGTCGGGTCCCGCCCTGCTGCAGCTCATGCACGAGACCGCGCTGGACCTGGACGTTCCGTACGGCATCCACCTCGCCGAGTCCGCCGCCGAGACCGAGCTGTTCTTGCACGGCACGGGGCCACTGGCACCTCTGGCCCAGCGCCTTGCCGACGGGTTCGAGTCCCCGCACGGCGGACCGACGGCGTATCTCGATCGCCTCGGGGTTCTCGATGGGGCCACCGTCATCCACCTGTGCCGCATCCTCGCCACCGACATCCCCCGGTTGGCGTCGACGGTGCGCGGGGCGGTCGTGTGCCCGCGTTCGAACGCGTTCCTCTCCAACCCGTTGCCCCCCGTGAAGCGCCTGATCGCCGCGGGGCTGCCCGTGGGTATCGGAACGGACTCTTCGGCGAGCAACCATGATCTCGACGTCATGGAGGAGTTGCGCGTGCTGCGCGCCCACGATCCCTCGCTGCCCGCTCAGACTCTGCTGGAGATGGTCACCGCCATGGGCGCGGTGGCCCTTGGCCTCGAGGACCGCTTCGGCAACCTCGAGCCGGGTATGCAGGCAGACTGCGCGGTGTTCGCGATCGGATCGTCGGACGACCCGGTTGCCGACACCGTACGCACGGCGGGCGCCTCATGCCTGCGTGCGTTGCTGGCCGGTGGGGAGTGGCGCGTTCTCGATGGCAAGCCGACGACCGATGCACGCGGCACGGAGGCGTCGGCGTCGGCCGCTGCGACTCGCGCCGGCGAGGCGCTCGCTGCGCTCTAGACGCAAAGCGGGCGCCCCCTGTGGGGACGCCCGCCGCGTGGAACTTGGGTCGTGCGTGGAGCCTACTGCGCCTCCGGGACGATGAACGGCTTCCATGCGCCGCCCTCGACCTTGTAGACGGTGATCGCCTTGTTGACGGTGTCACCGTTCTTGTCGAACGCGACCTTGCCGGTCACGCCCTCGGTGTCGGTCGCAGCCACGGCGGCGATGATCGCGTCACGGCCGGCCGGGGTCTTGAGCTTGTCGACACCCATGTCCTTGGCGACCAGGATGATCGCGTCGGTCAGGACCTTGGCGGCGTCGTAGGAGTAGGCGTCGTAGGCGCCGATCTCCTTGTCGGGGTACTCGGCCTTGTACGCGGCCTCGAACTCCTGGCCCTTGGGCAGGTTGGCCGTGGGCAGGCCGACGGAGGTGCACATGTCGCCCTCAGAGCCCTCGGCACCGGCCAGGTTGACGAACTCGGGGTCGAACAGGCCGTCGCCGCCCATCATCGGGGCGTTGATGCCCGCCGCGCTCATCTGCTTGGAGAGCAGCGCGCCGGCGTTGTAGGTGCCGCCGTAGTAGACGACATCCGGGTTCGCGGCCTTGATCTTGGTGGACAGAGCGTTGAAGTCGCTGTCCTTGTCCGAGGTCTTCTCGCGGAAGGCGACCTTGCCGCCCAGCTCCTCGAACTTCTTTGCGAACTCGTCGCACAGACCCTCACCGTACGGGGTCGAGTCGTCGACCACGACGGCGGTCTTCGCGCCGACCTCGGAGCCGAACATGGCCTCGGCGCCCGCGGGGCCCTGGACCGAGTCGATGGTGCAGGTGCGGAACACGTTGTTGTAGCCCTGCGTGGTAAGCGCCGGGTTGGTAGCGGCCGGCGAGATGACCGGAAGCTTGGCCTCGTTGTAGACCTTGGACGCCGGGATGGTGACACCGGAGTTCAGGTGGCCGACGACGCCGAGGATGGCCTGGTCGCTGGCGAACTGGTTGGCGACGGTAACACCGGTCTTGGGGTCACCCTGATCGTCGCCGGTGACGCCGTCGAAGCTGATTCCGAGCTCCTTGGCCTCAGGCGACTCGCTGGCCTGCTTGAGCGCCAGGCGCACGCCACGCTCGATACCCTGACCCTGGGCGACCGAGCCCTGGGTGAGCGGAGCACCGATACCGATCTTGAAGACGGTCGTGCCACCGTCGCCAGCGGCCTTCTCGCCGCCCCCACCGCAACCGGTCAGCAGCGTCGCGCTCATGGCGAGCACTGCTGCAACGGTCGCGAAACGCTTCACGCCTTTGTGCATGCGTTCCTCCCTTGCTTCATTCGGACAGGTCCGACGGCACCCATGTGCCGCGCGCGGAGCGTAGCACCGCCGAGTGGCTCCGTTGCAGTAGTTTGCTAAAGCGCAGGGGGGCAGTGCAGGGATATTGCAAAGCGAACCTCGGTTACCCGCTTTGGAATGCAAAGCGGGCGCCCCGTGGGACGCCCGCTCGTCAAAACAAACGCAACTATCGCCTAGGACTCGCCGAGATACGCCTTGCGAACGTCCTCGTTGGCCAGCAGATCCTTGCCCGTACCCTCGAGCTTGATCTCGCCGGTCTCCATGACGTAACCCCGATCCGCGATCGAGAGCGCGAGGTTCGCGTTCTGCTCGACCAGCAGGATGGTGATGCCGTCGGCGTTGAGCTTCTCGATGATCTCGAAGATGGTCTCGACGACGACCGGTGCCAGGCCCATCGACGGCTCGTCGAGCATGAGCAGCTTGGGGCGGGCCATGAGCGCGCGGCCCATGGCAAGCATCTGCTGCTCGCCGCCGGAGAGCGTGCCGCCCTTCTGGGCGATGCGCTCCTTCAGGCGCGGGAAGAGCTCGAAGACGTGCTCGAGGTCCGACGCGATGCCGTCCTTGTCGCTGCGCAGGTACGCACCCATCTCGAGGTTCTCCAAGACGGTCATGCGCGAGAAGATGCGGCGGCCTTCCGGCACCTGGATGATGCCCTTGGCCGTCACCTTGTGCGGCGAGACGCCACCGATCTGATCGCCCTGGAACTCGATCGTGCCGGCAGCGGGATGCAGCTGGCCGGAGATGGTCTTGAGCGTGGTCGACTTGCCTGCGCCGTTGGCGCCGATGAGGGTGACGATCTCGCCCTCGTTGACGTTGAGCGAGATGCCCTTGAGCGCCTCGATCTTGCCGTAGGCGGCTTTGAGGTCTTTGACGTTGAGCACGGTGCTACTCCTCCCCGCTCTCGGCGGCCTCTTCGGCCTGCTCCTCGGCGGGAGTCTCGGTGGCGGCGCCAGCTGCGGCCGCTGCGGCCTCGGCGGTCTTTGCGTCTGCCTCGGCGATCATCGCCTCCGCGCCCTTGCCCAGATAGGCCTCGATGACCTTGGGGTTGCGCTGGATGTCGTGCGGCAGTCCTTCGGCGATGAGCTGACCGAAGTCGAGAACGTAGATGCGATCGGCGAGCTCCATGACGACCTTCATGTCGTGCTCGATGAGCAGGACGGTGATGTTCAGGTCGCGGACCTTGCGGATCAGCGAGTTGAGCGCCTGGCTCTCCTGCGGGTTCATGCCCGCAGCCGGCTCGTCAAGCAGGATGAGCGTCGGGTCGGACGCGAGCGCGCGAGCGATCTCGAGGCGTCGCTGGTCACCGTAGGGGAGGTTCTTCGCCAGCTCGTTGCACTGCTTCTCAAGACCGACGAAGCGCAGCCACTCGGCCGCCTTCTTCTCGGTCTCGAGCTCCTCGCGCTTGAAGCGCGGGGTGCGGAAGATGGCGCCGATGGGGCCCTCTTTGGTGCGGGTGTGCCGTCCGACCATCACGTTCTCGAGCGCCGTCATGTTCTGGAACAGACGGATGTTCTGGAACGTGCGGGCGATGCCCATGGTGCAGATGGTGTGAGGCTTCACGCCACCGACGGTCTGGCCCTTGAACGTGAGCGAGCCCTCCGTCGGCGTGTAGATGCCGGTCAGGAGGTTGAAGAACGTCGTCTTACCGGCGCCGTTTGGGCCGATCAGAGCGACGATCTCGCCCTCGTCGATGTGCATGGTCACGTCGCTGACGGCCTTCAGGCCGCCAAACTGCATCGTGACGTTGGTTGCGTCAATCAAGTGTGTCATGTGTGCTCCTCCCGGCGCCCGAGGGTGCTAGCTGGGCTGGCCGGTTTCGTGCTGCGCGTCGTAGAGGGTCTCGTTCTCGTCTTCCAGAACTGCATCGTCTTCCGGGTGCAACTCGCGCGCCCGGCGCTTGGAGGGCAGGATGCCCTGCGGACGCCAGGCCATCATCACGACCATGAGCAGACCGAAGACCAGGTAGCGGTAGTTGGAGATGGCCGACTGCGCCTCTCCGGAGATGTTGAGCATGCCCGAGGTGGCCAGGCCACGGATGAACTCCGGCACACCCTGGATGATCAGCGCGCCGACGATGGCGCCGGGGATCGAGCCCATACCGCCGAGCACGACGATGGAGACGACGAAGACCGACTCCATGAACGTGAACGACTCCGGGCTGACGAAGCCCTGGAAGTTGGCGAAGGTGATACCCGCGATACCGCCCCAGAGGGCGCCGAGCGAGAAGGCGTACAGCTTCGCGCCCGTGATGTTGACACCCATGGAGGATGCGGCCACCTCGTCCTCGCGCATCGCGGTCCAGCTGCGACCGAGGCGCGAGTTGTCGAGGCGCAGGACCACGAAGATCGTGAACAGGCACAGCAGCACGATGATGAAGTACCAGTACACGTTCGCGGTCACCGTGAAGGTGAACCCGTTGGGCCCGAGCCCGGGGATGGTGAAGTACAGGTTGTTCTGGAGCCACTCGAGGCCGAACGGCGAAGCCACCCGCTCGCCCGCCTTGGGAAGTCCGGCCGCGCCGTTGCTGATACCGAAGATGTTGTTGTTGAGCGCGATACGGACGATCTCACCAAAGCCGAGAGTGACGATGGCAAGGTAGTCGCCGCGCAGGCGCAGCACCGGCGTGCCGAGTGCGATACCCGTCAGCGCCGCGGCGGCGGCCGCGATCGGGATCATGATGTAGTACGAGAGACCGCCGAGCCACTCCGGCCCCACGGTGCTCAGCCAGTTGGCCAACGGGATGCCGCCGATGACGCCGGCGTAGGCGCCGATCGCGTAGAACGCGATGTAGCCGAGGTCGAGCAGGCCCGCGAAGCCGACAACGATGTTGAGGCCCAGCGCGAGCATGACGTACAGGCCGACGACCGCCAGGATTCGGACCATGAACAGCTGGCCAAAGCCCTGGAAGATGATCGGTGCAAGCACGACCACGAGACCGATCAGCACGTAGCCGAGGGTCTGCCGGGGCGTGCGCTTGCCGCTGTCGACCGACGTCTTGATATCCATCTTGCTGCCGGCCATGTTTACACCTTCTCCACGACAGATTCGCCGAGCAGGCCGCCCGGACGGAAGATCAGGACAAGGATCAGGATGCCGAACGCGATGACGTCCTTGTATCCGGTGGAGAGGAAGCCCGCTCCGAGTGACTCAACGATTCCCAGCACGAAGCCGCCGAGCATGGCGCCGCGCAGGTTACCGATACCGCCGAGCACCGCTGCCGTGAACGACTTGATGCCGGGGATGAAGCCCATGCTGAAGATCACGGTGCCGTAGTACATGCCGCTGAACACACCAGCGACGGCGCCGAGCGCGGGGCCGATGAAGAAGGCCAGCGCGATGATGTAGTTGATGTCGATGCCCATGAGACCTGCAGCCTCACGGTCCTGCGAAGTGGCGCGCATCGCCTTACCAACACGAGTGCGCGACACGAAGGTGTCGAGGATGAAGAGCAGCGCCACCGACGCGACGACGATGAGCAGCTGCAGGGTGTTGACGGTGGCTCCACCGAAGGTGAAGACCGTCTTGACCGGGAAGAACTGCGGGAACGGCAGCGCCTTGGAGCTGATCCACAGCAGCGCAGCGTTCTGCAGGAAGATCGACACACCGATCGCCGAGATCAGCGGGGCGAGTCGAGGAGCATGTCGAAGCGGCCGGTAGGCGACCCGTTCGATGATCACTCCGAGGAAACCGATCGCCACCATCGCGACCGCGAACACTATGAGGTACATGGTGATGATGCCAAAGGTGCTGCCGGTGAAGAACTCGCTCGCTGGGAACTTCTCGTTTGTCAGAAGCAGCAACGTTCCCAGTCCGACATAGGCGCCGAGCATGAACATCTCCGAGTGAGCGAAGTTGATCATGAGCAGGATGCCGTATACCAGGGTGTAGCCGAGCGCCACGAGGGCGTACATGCCACCCAAGGTAACGCCGTTCACGAGTTGCTGGAGAATTACGTCTAGGGACACTTCGATGTTTCCTGTCTCTTGGCTCGATGCGGTCCCGCTCCCCGATTCGCACAATCCGGGCGGGCATCGGAATCGATGCCCGCCCGGCTCAGTGCGTGGAACGGATCCGCGACCTAGATGCTACTGCTTAGGCAGGAGCACGGGGATCCACGTACCACCCTGGACCTGGTAGGTCGTGATGGCCTTGTTGGTGGTGTCACCGTTCTGGTCGAACGAGATCTTGCCGGTCACGCCTTCCTTGTCGGTCTTGGCGACCGCTGCGATGATCGCGGACTTGGCGTCCGGGGTGGTCATCTTGTCAGCGCCCTGCTCCTTGGCGACCTTCAGGATTGCGTCGATGATGACGTAGGTTGCGTCAAAAGCGTACGCGTCGTACGCGGCGATCTCGTCGTTCGGGAACATCGCCTCGTAGTCGGTGATGAACTGCTGACCGTTGGGCAGCTTGTCCGTCGGCAGGCCGACGGAGGTGCAGTAGTCGCCCTCGGTCTGAGTGGCGCCACCGAGCTTGATGTACTCGGCGTCGAAGAGGCCGTCGCCGCCCATCAGCGGAGCCTTGATGCCGGCGTCAGAGGCCTGCTTGGCCAGCAGCGCGCCGGCGTTGTAGATGCCGCCGTAGTAGATCATGTCCGGGTTGGCGGACTTGATCTTGGTGACGAGCGCGTTGAAGTCGCTGTCCTTGTCCGAGGTCTTCTCGGTGAACAGGACCTTGCCGCCCAGCGTCTGGTACTGCTTGGCGAACTCGGAGGCCAGACCCTCGCCGTACGGCGTGGAGTCGTCGATCACGACGGCGGTCTTGAGACCGAACGTGGTGTAGGCCGAGTCGGCGCCGACCGGGCCCTGGACCGAGTCGATGGTGCAGACGCGGAAGACGTTGTCATAGCCCTGCAGCGTGAGCGCGGGGTTGGTCGAGGCCGGCGAGATCATGACGATCTTGTTCTCGTTGTAGACCTTCGACGCCGGGATCGAGACGCCCGAGTTCAGGTGGCCCATGACGCCGAGAAGCGCCGGGTCGGACGCGAAGGTGTTGGCCACGGTGACGCCCGTCTTGGGGTCGCCCTGGTCGTCACCGTCGACGGCCTTGAACTCGATGCCCAGGTCCTGGGCTTCCTTGCTCTCGTTGGCCTGCGACACCGCGAGGGCGGCACCGCGCTTCATGCCCTGGCCAAGAGCCGTAGCACCCTGCGTCAGCGGAGCGCCGACACCGATCTTGATGGTCGTGACCTTCTTGGTCCCGCCACCCTGGCTGTTCGTGTCCGAGCTCCCACCGCATCCCGTGGCGATCATGGCGACCGCAACGAGCGCGGCAAGGACAGCCAGAAGACGCTTGTTGCGCACCTTCATACTTCCTCCCTTGCTCCCGTAACTCTTTGCCGATACGACTTGCGGCCGCTGTCCGTCCCCACGGATCTGCTTGCGGCCTCCGCGGTCATCCCACCGCAGAACGCTCGAAGCGTAGCACAACCGTTGCATATACAACACCGCGCCGAGCGTACTCATCACACGGTACATGCATGTGCATTTCGGTCGTGTTTCGCTCGGGCATCGAGCCTTGATCACCCTCGCGCGCGTGCGCGCGTCAGATGTAATACATGGGCGAGGCGTGAGCGTCGAGTTCACGCTGTCGGGCGGCGAGCTCGGCCAGCGCCACACCCTCGAGGTATGCACCGAGCGCATCGGCCGCGCCGGTCCACACCTCGGTCGTCGCCGAATCCGCCAGACGCGGCACGTCGAGCACGTCGCCATGCAGCGCGATCACCACGTCGCGCACGCTCACCGACGCCGCCGGCCGCGCCAGACGGCACCCGCCCTGCGCGCCTCGGCGGCAGTCCACGATGTCGGCCCGCGCCAGCACGGTGATCTGCTGCTCCACGAACCGTCGGGGCAGCCGCAACCGCTCCGCGAGATCGCCCGCCGCAACGAAGTCCTCCGGTGGCTGCTGCGCAAGCAGCACCAGCGTGCGCAGCGCGTAGTCCAGCCTCTGAGAAACCCGCATGGCTACTCCAGCCCCTCCCACAACTTCGTGCTCAGATAGCGCTCGCCCGTCGAGGGGGCGACCGTGACCACGAGCGTGCCGGCCAGCTCCGGGCGGGCAGCCAGGCGCAACGCCGCCGCGACGTTGGCCCCGCTGGAGATCCCGACGAGCAGCCCCTCGCGGTCGGCGAGGCGACGCGCGACCTCGATGGCCTCCTCGCCGGAGACGTGCTCGACACCGTCGAGGACGTCGAGGTCCAGCGTGTCGGGGATGAAGTTGGCCCCGATGCCCTGGATCAGGTGCGGACCCGGCGTGATGTCCTCTCCCCGAAGCCGCTGCGAGATGATCGGCGACTCCGCGGGCTCGACGGCGATCGCCAGAATCGACGGGTCGCGCTCCTTAAGGTAGCGCCCCACACCCGAGATCGTGCCGCCCGTGCCCACGCCCGCGACGAAGGCGCCGATGCGCAGGCCGCTCGACGCCGCGGCCTGCTCGATCTCCGGACCGGTGGTCCGGTAGTGGGCGGCCGGGTTGTCGGGATTCGAGAACTGGCCGGGGACCCACGCATGCTCGGAGGCGGCTGCGATCTTCTCGGCCTCGGCGACGGCGCCTGCCATACCGAGCTCCTTGGGGGTGAGCACGAGCTCGGCCCCGAAGGCTCGCAGGAGCTTGCGCCGCTCGATGGACATCGACTCGGGCATCGTCAGCACCACGCGATAGCCGCGCGCGGCGCCGATCATCGCCAGCGCGATGCCGGTGTTACCGCTCGTGGGCTCGACGAGTGTGGTGCGGCCCGGCTCGATGTCGCCGCGGCTCTCGGCGCCCTCGATCATCGAGAGTCCGATACGGTCTTTCACGGATCCGCCGGGATTGCGCGACTCGAGCTTGACGGCGACGGTGGCCGGCAGCCCTTCGGAGATGACGCGCAGGCCGACGGCCGGGGTGGTGCCGATGGTGTCCCAAACGGCTGCGTTGATCGAGCTCATGGTGCCTCCTCGCACAGACCTGGGCGCGTATCGCCCGTCACACGTCGATGATATGCGAAATGAATACCCATATTGCGCACTCGAACACGCGTATTCGCCACGGGGGCTCCGACGGCCTACGATGCCGAACCGGTGCTGGCGGCTCCCGGCGCACTCCACTACGCTGACGACGAGGCGTCGAAGGGAGCACGGGCGTGCACATATGGGTCTGGGTGTGGGTGATGCTCGCCGTGATCCTCGTCGGTGCCGAGATACTCTCCCCCGGCTGGTACTACCTGCCTTGGGCGATCGGGAGCGCACTCGCGGCGGCACTCGAGTTCGCTGGCGCTCCGGTCGCGTGGCAGTGGGCGGCGTTTGTGGTGGTGAGCTCGGTGGTGCTCGTCGTCGCCCAGCGGACGTGGGCCCGCAAGTGACGCCAAGCGCGCGGGCGCACGGTCTCCTCTAGCGCGCCCGCCCGTAGACCACTTTGACCAGGACCTCTCCATTGCGCTCGGCGGTCGGATATGTGCGGACGTCGGCGTTGGGGTGATCGGTGGTCCCGTCGGTGAGGTCGTAACGCCAACCGTGCCACGGGCACACGACCGTCGTGCCGTCGACGAACCCCTCGGCGAGCGGCCCGAACGCGTGGCGGCACACGTTGGACAGCGCGTAGACGCGCCCCTGTGCCCGCGCCACCGCGATGTCGTTCTTGCCGATCTTGACGTGGCGGACCACGCCTTCCGCGAGGTCCTCGCTCAGGCAGACCACCACCTCGACCTCCGTGCCCGGCTCTGGCTCCTCGATCACACCGATGAGGTCCGCCCCGTCGACCACATCCGACCGGATGAACAGCCCGCACCAGCACTTCTGCAGCGCAGCGAACTGATCGAGATAGAACGGGATGCAGGGGCAGACGATCTTGAGGTCCTCTTTGGGGTCGCCGGTCCGGATGCGGCAGGGACAGAACACGTCACCGTCCCGCTCGAGGATCTCGATCTCGCTGGCGAGCACCTCATCGACGAAGTCCGTCTCGGTGTTGAACTTGTATCCGAGGCGCGCCGCGAACGGCCCCATGTACGCCTTGAGGTCCGCGGCCGTGGTCTCGGGTCCGAACATGCGTCTCACGCGCTGAGGCGAATCAACCATGTCCGTGCCCTACAGGCCGAGGATGTCTGAGATCTTGGTCTTGTTGAACCCCACGACCACCTGACCGTCTGCGCTGAGCACCGGAAACGAGGTGCCGCCCGACAGCTTCTTGACCTCGTCGATGGCGGTCTGGCGCTCGTCGCCCTCGAGCAAGTCGACCTCGGTCAACTGATACGTGATGCCGTGATCGTCGAGGAACCGCTTGGTCATACGGCAGTACGGGCACGTCGACAGAGCGTACAGGTGGATATCCATGTTCGATCCTCCGCGCAGCACCGTGAGAGCTGCGTGTCCGGCTTCAGGTCTGCCGGGTTCTTTCCCAAAGGCGGCTGGCGCGGCGCGGCTTCTAGTCAAGACGGGGTTGTGGGTATACTGAGCGAGGAGAATCCCGCCCGCGCGGGTGCGCAAGCGCCTCGCGAAGTGGGGAGGGGAGTACGAGAAGGCGGACCTCGCGGTCCGTCTTTTCGCGTGTCGGGGGCGTGTCGTCGCACGGGTGTACACTGCCCGCATGTCTACTCCCCCTCGCCTGCGCGTCGTCATACTGGGCTCCGGCTCGGCCGGGAACGCGGCCGCCGTCACCTTCGGCGACAACGTGATGCTGGTCGACTGCGGGTTCTCCGCTCGCGAGGTGGCGCGCCGACTCACGGTCAATGGCATCGACCCGATGCACGTGAGGGCGATCCTGATCACCCACGAGCACGGGGACCACGTCCGCGGCGTCGATGTCTTCGCGCGGCGCCACGCCCCCGGCTGTGCCGTGATCGCGACCGGCGGCACCCTGCAGGCCGCCCGACTCGAACGCATCGACGCCGACGTCCGCGCGATCGCTCCCGGTGACTCGCTCGGCTTCGGCGAGATGACCGTGCGGCCGTTTCGCACCTCACACGACGCGACCGATCCCGTCGGGTGGCGCGTCGAGAGCCCCGGCGGCACGTACGCCAGCGCGACCGACACCGGCATACTGACGCCCGAGGCGGCAGAGGCGCTGTCGGAGTGCGAGATCGTCGGGCTGGAGAGCAACCACGACCTGCGCATGCTCGAGGTCGGCCCGTATCCATATCACCTCAAGCAGCGGATCCGTTCGGCCCGCGGGCACCTATCGAACGACGATGCTGCGGCGGCCCTCGAGCGCATCGCGCACCCCGGCCTGAAGCACGTCTTCGCGCTCCATCGTTCGCGCACCAACAACACGCGTGAGCTGGCCGCTTCAGCGCTCGAGCAACGCGCGGCCCGGCTCGGGCTTGCTGCACCGGTCACCGTGGCGGGCCAGGACACGGCCTGCGATTCGAGCCCGCCACAGGGCTCGCTCTTCGACGAGGGCTAGCCGCCGCCAGCGCCGATGGCGGCGAGCGCGCCGGGGACCTCGTCGGCGCTGGCCACCTGAAGGGCGCCTGCGCCGAGCGCCTCGACCCAGTACGACCGCGCGGCGCCTCCGGCGAAATCGCGTCCCTCGATCTCGCCCACCAGCACGAGCGGCCGGCCGGCGCGCACCGCGACCAAGAGGTTGTCGATGTTGCCGTGCCCGAACGGCACCTCGCACACGACGATCGCGTCGGCGGCCTCTGCGAGCTGATGTACACGGACCGCGGCCTTCGCATCCATCGGCGCGAACGGGGGGATCTCGGCGTACTCGATACCGAGCGCATCGGCGACCAGCGCGTCTGCGTCACCGGCGTTCAGGGCCGCCGCGCTGACCTCCCAGCCCGCCAGCGTGAGCCGACGCATGAGCGGGGCGGCGACCCCGGACCCGCCCACGACGAGCACACGGCCCCGGCGTTCGGTCGCCACCGCGCCGTCGCGCAACACCGGGGTGACGCCGACGGAGCCGGTGACCGGGTCGGTCGCGACCACCGCACGCACCGCGAACACCTCGCGCAGCATCTCGGCGGTCAGGATCTCATCGGGCGAACCGACGTCGGACAGCCGCCCGCCGGAGACGACCGCGAGGCGGTCGGAGTAGCGCGCGGCCAGATCGAGGTCGTGGAAGACCGCGAGCACCGCGAGTCCGCCGTCCGCCAGCTCGCGCGTCAGGTCGAGCACCTGAAGCCGGTGATTGAGGTCCAGGTGCGAGGTCGGCTCGTCGAGAAGCAGCACCCGGGGCTCGGTGGCGAGCGCCTGGGCGAACGCGAGCCGCTGAAGCTCGCCTCCGGACAACGCGTCGATCGGCCGGTCGGCGAGACGGTCGGTGTCCGTGATGCGCATGGCGCGGTCCACGGCGGCGCGATCGGCGGGGCCGGGCCGGCTGAAGCGCGGCAGATGCGGGTGGCGCCCCATCTCGACGAAGTCGTAGGCCGGGTAGGAGAAGTCGGCGATGATCTGCTGCGGCACGACCCCCACGAGTGCCGCCCGATCGCGCGAGGCCATACCCAGCAGCGGCAGGCCGGCGACGGTGATCTCGCCTTCGAGCAGCTCGCTCTCCCCCGTGACCGCCTTGATCAACGTGGATTTGCCGGCACCGTTGGGACCGATCAGACCGACGATCTCGCCGGCGCGCACGTCCAGATCGGCCCCGGTGACCACCGCGGTCCCGGCGTATCCGACCGTCGCCGATGCGTAGCGCAGGAGGGTGTCGCGCACCGACGTCATCGGCGACGCTCCCCCACCACGAGCAGCCAGACGAAGAACGGGCCGCCGATGAGCGCGGTGACGATGCCGACCGGGATCTCGACCGGCGCGATGATGGTGCGGGCGACGAGATCGGCGAGCACCAGCAGGATGGCGCCGCCGAGCAGCGAGGCGGGCATGAGCAGGCGGTGGTCCGGGCCCAAGGCGCGCCGGACGATGTGGGGGACCATCAGCCCCACGAAGCCGATCAGACCGGCGACCGCGACGGCCGCGGCCGTGAGCAGCGACGCCACCGACAGTGCGATCATCTTGAAGCGTTCCACCGACAGGCCGAGGTGGCCGGCGCGCTCCTCGCCGAGCAGCATCAGGTTCAGCTCGCGCGCCATGACGAGCGCGGCTGCGGAGCCGATGACGAACATCGGCACCACCATCCACACGTACGGCCACGATGCGGCGCCGAGCCCGCCCATCATCCAGAACACGACCTGCGCCATCTGGTCGCGCGAGAACACCATCACGAACGACGTGAGCGCAGCCAGCGTGTAGGACAGGGCGACACCGGCCAGCAGCAGCGAGGACGTCTCGAGTCGACCGCGTACGCTCGCGAGACGGGTGACGAGCACCATGGTGAGCAGCGCGCCGGCGAACGCTGCGAGCGGCACCGCGCCGTAGCGCAGGGACGCCGCCCCGAGCGCCGTGGTCGCGGTCAGCGCGAGCGTCGCGCCGAGCCCCGCGCCGCTCGAGATCCCGAGGATGTAGGGGTCGGCGAGCGGGTTGCGGAACAGCGCCTGGAAGATCACGCCGGCGCCCGCCAGCGACGCACCGACGAGCGCTGCAAGCACGACGCGGGGCAGCCGCACGTCGAGCACGAGGGTGTCGAGCATCCCCGACCCGCGCCCGGCTGCCCCGCGCACCAGCGCACCGACGATGTCGCCCGGCGCGACGGAGACCGCACCGAACGCGATGCCCGCGACCAGCGCCGCCACGAGGGCGGCGACCAGTGCGGCGATCGCGGCGGCGGGTCGGTTGTCGCGCCGGGCGTCCATCGTGACTACTTGGAGAACGCGTCGGGGTGCAGGCCCGCGGCGATCTGCTTGAGGCCCTCGACGATGCGCGGACCGGGGCGGGAGACGAGGTTGTCGTCGAGGATGATGATGCGCCCGTCCTTGACCGCGGCGATGCCGGAGTAGCCCGGCCGCTTGGCCACCGCGGCCGCATCGCCAGCCGAGCTCAGGGTCACGAGGTACACCTGCGGGTTCGACTTGACGAGCTGCTCGGTGGAGTACGGCACGTAGCCGGGCTCGGTGACGACGTTGGTGCCGCCGCCGATCGTGACGAGCTCGTCGAGCAGGGTGGTGGCGCCGACCGTGTAGAGCGGGTTCTGGCCGATCTCGACGAACGCGGTCGCCGGCTCAGCGTCCTTGACGGCGGTCTTGACCTCCTCGACGTCGGCCTTCATGTCGGCCACGAGCTTGTCGGCCTCCGCCGACGTGCCGGTGACCTGGCCCATCTCGGCGATGTCGGCGTAGAGGCCCGCCAGGTTCTGCGGGTCGACTGCCACGACGGTGGCGCCGAGCTCCTCGAGCTTGGTGATGACGTCGGCCTGCACGCCGGTCGTCGCGAAGACGATGTCGGGGTCGGCCGCGGCGACCGCCTCGAGGTTCGGTCCGGCGAAGTCACCGACCTTGGCGATGTCTTTGACCTCGGCCGGGTAGTCGTCGTAGCTCGTGACGCCGACGACCTTGTCGCCCAGGCCCAGGGCGAACAGGATCTCGGTGTTGCCGGGCGCGAGCGAGACGATGCGCTCGGGGGCCGCCTTGACGGTGACGGTGCGGCTCGCGTCGTCGGTGATCGTCACCGGGAACGCGGGCGCGCTGGCCTGGGGCTTCTCCGGTGCGGCGGCCTGGGGCTGGCTGCAGCCGGCAAGCGCGGCGACCGAGACGGCCAGGGCGAGAACGAGCGCCAACAGGGTCGCTCTCATCGTGCGGGTGGTGCGGGTGGTGCGGGGCATACGTGCTCCTTTCGGAAGCGTCTCTCGACGCGCCCCGCCCGAGACGACGAGACCCGCCCCACCTCGTGCAAGGTGGAAAGCGGGTCTTCGGGTCAGGTTCGGTGCGGTTCGGGTCCCGGGCGTGCCGGGGCCGCGAGCCGGCCTCTTCTCCTCGAAGGCCGCGTCGCGCATCGCCCGGCAGGTCTCCTGACTTAGGGAACGCGCGCATCGATGCGCAGCGTTCCGCTTCACAGTGGCGGGTCCGTGCCGGAATCTCACCGGCTTCCCTATTCTCCCGCGACCCGGCTCCCTCACTGGTGCGCGAGGGTCGGGCGGTGCGGGCACCGAGCGACGCCTGTTCAGTTGACAACGTGGGTGGAGTGTAGCGCACGGGCCGACCATGCGCGACACTGTGACCGTCCACCCTGGGAGGTAGTTCCGTGAACGGCGACACCAACATCCTCGCGTTGCTCGAGCGTCTGCCGGTCACGGCCGTCATATCCGATCCGGCCACGGGCCTGATCCGGTGGGCCAACACGCGCGACCTCAGTCTGATCGGGGCCACGAGCGCCGAGCAGGTCATCGGCCGCAACCTGCTCGACTTCATCGCGCCCGACCAGCACGCCACGGCGCTCGAAGGCATCGAGTCGGTCAGTGCCGGCGCGGACGAACCGCCGGTCGTCTACCACCTGAATCGCGTCCACGGCGGCGTGGTGCACGTCGAGATCCGCTCGACCCGGATCGTGTTCCAGGGCACTCCTGCGATGCTCAGTATCGTGCTGGACGTGACCGATCGCGTCGACGCGATGCACGAGTGCGCAGACGCCGAAGTGCGTTTCGCCCGGCTCGCGGAGATGAGCGGCGACGGCGTGATCGTGGTCGCCGACGACGAGATCGTCTTCATCAACGGCGTGCTCGCCTCAGCGCTCGGGGCATCCTCCCCGACCGAGCTGCTGGGGGCGTGCGTCTACGACTTCATCCCCGGCAGGCAGCAGCTCGGCCTGCGCGAGCGTCGGCGCGACCTGGTCCAAGGCAAGCTCGACGAGACGACCATGGTCGCCACCCTCCGGTCGCTCGACGGCCGCGAGTTCGACGTGACGATCCAGGGGGGCATCGTGCAGTGGCGCGGCCAGCCCGCGACGCTGACGCGCGTGCGGGACCTTCCCCGCCCCACGCGCTAGAACAGCTCTCCGAACGCGTCGGCGGCGGCCGCGGCGCGGTGCTCGTCGATGAAGTCGTCGGCGGTCAGGTAGATGCGCGGCTCGAGCGGCCACCCCAGCGTCTGCAGCCCCTCCAGCACCGAGTCGAGGACGGCCTCGTGGCGCACGAGGACCTGGAGCATCTCGTGGTCGATGACGTTGTTCTCGTCGCCGTGCAGGGCGAGACGGCCCGTCAGCGTGTGGACGACGATGCCGTCGCACTGCGTGCCCGCCCCAAGGAACTCGATGCCGAACAGCCCGTGGTCGCTCTCGAACAGACGCCGGTACGAGCGGCCGGTCCACTCGTAGCCGCACGCGTGCTCGAGGAGATCCATGCCGGTGCCGGCCAGAAACGGGGTCTGGGGCATCTCGGAGATGACCTCACGGACGTTGGCGAGCATCACCAGGGCGCGCTCGGGAAACGTCGCGCGCAACTCGCTGAAGGCGACGAACGCTTGGGCCGAGGAGCGCGACACGAGCAGCGTCTCGACCATCTCGAGGTCGGACGTCGTCGCGGGTATCGCCTGGAGCGCGCGCCGCGTGTCTGCCACCGGGACCACCGCCCGTCACCGCATAAGGGGCCTTCACCCCTCAGCATCGGCGTGCGCGACGCGGGGCTTGGTGACTGCGGTCACAGCACCCTCAGGGCGCTGGGCGAACGTCAGGCGGCGGCTTGCGGCTGCGGCTCGAGCGCCGGGCCGGCGTGGTGGGCCGCACGCCAGGACGCGACGAGCCACGCCCCTGCGAGCGACGCGAGCAACAGCGAGCCCACGATGCCGAAGAAGATCAGCTTGATGCCTATCTCGTCGGAGTTCATGACGGGGCTGTCAGGGTGCAGCGCGCGCCCCGGGCCGAGCACGGCACGCATGAGCACCGCCCAGAGAAAGGCGACGAACGCGAGGTCGATGCCGGCCAGCCAGCGCCGGTCCTCGAGAAGCATCCCCAGCGCGAGCACCCCCAGCGCGGCGAGCATGATCCAGAACTGCGCGACGAGGCGCGGGTCCTCCATGGCCACCGACAGCGGCGAGGACTTGGAACCGGTGAAGTCCCAGGTGTTGAGCGCGGCCATCAGCCCGAGCGCCGATCCCACGAGCCACATGGGGACGGCGATCCAGCGCAGAGCCTCTTCCGCCCGGTAGGCGCCCGCACGCTTGCTCAGCAAGAACACGAGGGCCGCGAGCGCCATGAGCGAGAAGAGGGTGAGGTTGACCCACGTCATAGCGCCGTGAAAGACCGGCAGGCGCACCTTGGTGCCGAGCCCCTCGACCGAGGGGAAGTTGAGAGCGAACGCCACCGCCCCGACGAGCCCGATGAGCACGAGGGCGGCAGCGATGAGATTCGAGCGCTTGGCGGGTGCGGCCATGCAGACCTCCGGGGAGCGACGGTTCGACGCCACAGTCTAGCAACTCACACGCCGTGACGGGTCTAGGCGGCTTCCCCCGCGGCGGCCGCGGTGCCGGGGCCCACGTGATGGTGCGCGGCCGTCGGGACCACCGGCACGGCACGCGACGCGCGCCGCATGCTGGCGAGCGAGACGCCCCCGACGGTGACCAGGCCGCCGACGATCGTGAGCAGCTGCGGGACCTCGCCCACCCAGAGCCAGGCAACGGGCACCCCGAGCACGGGGATCAGGTACAGGAATCGGGCGGCCACGCCGGGATTGAGACCGGAGACGGCGCGCGTCCACAGCACGTAGGCGACGCCGCCGGGCAGGATCGCGAGGTAGAGCAGGTTCGCGATGTCGGATCCCGACGCCGTGGCGAGTGCATGCAGCGAGCCCGGCGCGAACACGAGGAAGGGCACCGAACCCGCCACGACGGCGTAGGTGCTGACCTCGATGGGCTTGTACTTGGAGAGCAGCGGCTTGCTCACGAGCGTATAGAGCGAGAAGCACAGTGCCGCCGCGATGATCAGCAGCGCGCTCGGGCCGATCTCGATGAAGCCGCCCCCGCGACCCATCATCATGATCGCGAGCCCCACCGTACACAGCGCTAGGCCGGACCAGGTGAACCACGAGGCGACCTCGCGGCCGAGCGCCACCGCGATGACCGTGGTGAACACCGGGCTCATGTTGATGAGGAACCCGGCGATGCTTGCCGAGACCCCCGTCTGCCCGTTGACGAGCAGGATCTGGTAGACGCCGAAGCCGAGCAGGCCCGCCAGCACGATCTGGGGAAGGTCGGAGCGCTCGGGAAGCCGCATCCGCGTGGCGACGCCGTAGGCGATGAACAGCAGCGAGGTCAGCGTCCAGCGCAGGAACAGCAGGTGGCTCGGGCTGAAGTGGGAAAGCGCCGCAACGAGCGCCGCGAAGGTCGTGCTCCATATGAGCACCGTCGCGCCGATCGCCGCCATCGTGCCTGCCCCGTACCGCTTGACCACGCTTCTCCTCCATGACGCTCAGTGCGGGCTCTCCGCCCGTCAGACGTGAATCGCAGTCTATGCGGTTGGTTCAGGCGATTGAATGCCGTTTCAAAGGCACGCTGATACAATCCCTATCGAATGGACCGTCATGTTGCCCTTCCACTTTCGATTGGGGAAACGATGGACGCCGTTGATCGCTCCATCCTGGCCGCACTCCAAGACGACGCGCGCATCAGCTACGCCGAGCTCGGGCGCCAGGTCGGCCTCACGCCGCCGGCCGTGGCCGAACGCGTTCGCAGGCTGGAGAACGCCGGGGTCATCGCCGGCTACCACGCGCAGATCGACCTGAAGAAGGCGGGGCGCGGCATCGTGGCCTTCATCCGGCTCACCTCGCCGCCTGAGCTGGCGCCGCAGCTTGAGCGCATGGCGGCCGCCACCCCCGAGGTTCTCGAGTTCCACCGCGTGACCGGCACCGAGGGATTCGTCGCCAAGGTGGGGGTGACCTCGGTCGAGGAACTCGAGACGACCGTGGTCAAGCTCCTCCCCTACGGCCAGACCACGACGTCGATCGTCTTGTCGTCACCGGTCACGTGGCGGCGCATCGAATTCCCGTAGGAGAAAAGGAGACGGCGCGAGGCCCCGCGCCTCGCGCCGTCCCAACCGGTCCCGGACGGGGTGACCGGTTACATGCGCCCTGCTACCGCACCGGACCTGCTACGGCACAGGGGTGACCGTGGGCTCGACCGTCGAGGTGGGGACGACGGTCTGAGTGGGCTCCACGGTCGAAGAGGGCTCGGACGTGTGGGGGGGCACGACCGAACCGGAAGCGCCCGGCATGGTGGCAGGATCGACACCGAGCCAGCCGGCGAACTTCATCCAGACCTTCACGAGGCCGGGCGGGAGTTGCTTCTTGGTGCCCGCCTCGATCTTGGCGAGCGACTTCTCGAGGTTGGCGGTGATGCGCGAGAAGGCGTTGCTCACGCCCGGGCCCACCGCCTTGGTGCCTTCGACCGACTCGCTCGGCTCGACCGAACCGGACTCGTCGTCACTTGCAGCAAGCGCCCCCGCGCCGATCGCGGCCGCCTTCGCGGCCTTACGAGCCTCCTTGGCAGCCACCTTCGCCGCCTTGCGATCGGCCTTGGCGGCCTGCTTGCCGGCATCGACGGCAGGCGACTCCTCCACCGACGCGGGCTGCCCCTTTGCCCCGCGCTCGTGTGTCTTCGCCGCTGCCGCGGGCTTGCTCTGCGCTTTGCCCTTGCCCTTGCCGTTGCCTTGGCCCGCCAGCGCGACACCGGGCGCAGCGAGCGCGAAGGCGAGCGCGAGAACGAGTATGACGATCGTGGTCTTCTTCATGGCGGTAACACCTCTCCGCGTGTGTGAACCCACAGGCATCATGGTTCCCGCCCCACGCCATCACAACCCGCCCGGTTGGGACGCATGTGATTTGCGTCACTCGGCGCGGGCGAGCGGTACGTCGCGAACCGTCTGCGCCGGGCGGACGGCCCGCGAAGGTGCCAAGCGGCCGGACGAACGGCGCCCACGCACGCGCGAACGAGGCGACCGTGCGGCCGACTAGTACAGGTCGCGGGCGGTCTCGACGAGCTGCTCGTCGCACCAGACCTGCTCGTCGCCTTCGTAGGCCTCGACCCGGGTCCGGGTGAAGATCGTGCGCTCGTCACACGTCTGCGTCGCCGACGTCAGGACGCGCACGTGCCAGCCGTCCCGGTCGATCGTGATCTCGCGGTCGCACTCGACGCGCGCCGACAGCGGTCGGTCGCGCTCGATGTGCCAGCGCTCCACCGCAGCCTCGTAGTAGTCGGTGCCGGTGGCGGTGATGACGTCGCGCGCCCACTGCGTGTCCTCGATGTCGACGACTCCGCGGGCCTCGTCCCGGCTCACGGTGCGGACCCGGTCTCCGGTGGACACGATCGAGCCGACGAGAGGCGCCGACTCCACGGGCGGGCCAAACGCCGGCGCGGGCATCTCGGACGCTGACTGCGCGCGCACGGGGAGCTCGAGGGTGCTGGGGCCGTCGACGACGACGCTCAGCGTGACGGGCTCCGGCGAGGGCCACGCCTGCGGCCAGTACGTGGGCGAGAGCGCGAGGCGGAGGCGGTGACCGGCCTCGACACGCTGCCCGATGGCGTTGAGCGGGATCTCGACGTGGTAGCGCCGATGCGGCTCGAGCGGCTCGGGATGCTCGTGCCCGTCTCGGTGCGTAAGGTTCAGAAGGCCCCAGGTGACCAGTGCCGAGGTCCCGTCGGGCGCCACGTCGCACAGGCGCGCCGACACGAGCGCGAGCGGGCGGTCGGCCGCAACGACCAGGCGCGCCACGGGACGGCCCAGCACGTCGATCGCTTGGCCGAGCGGCTCGCTGTCGAAGGTGAGCGAGAGCGCGTCGTCGGACGCCTGGTCGACGGGCAGCTCGTCGGGACGGCCGTTGGCGCACCAGACACCGGCGGTGGCCCCGCAGGTCTGATCGCCCCGGATGTCGAGAACGGCCTCGGGTCGCGCGGGTGGCTCGGACCCGGCCGCCATACCCGGGTTGCCCCCGGGCTCAAGCGTGCCGGCGGCCCCGAGGGTCCACGCGCGCGCGGCGACGCTCGGAGGCGGCCACGCACGCTCGGCGACCCAGCGGCCGGGTCTCTCGGCGTAGAAGGAGGCGGGCGGCACGGGGTCCATGAGATAGGCGCGCAGCAGCGGCAGGTCGTCGGCGCCGTTGTCGACGTCTTTGAGCCAGCGGTCGAACCAGGCCACGCACTCCTGGAGAAAGCCGATCGCCGGACCGGGGATGCCGTGCGACGGGACCACGTGGCCCCACGGGCCGATGATGCCGGCACGCGGGCAGGTGAGGTGCTCGAGCAGGCGCGGCACGGCGTTGGTGTAGGCGTCGGTCCAGCCGCCCACCACCAGCGTCGCCGCAGTGATCGCCGCGTAGTCCTCGCACACCGAGCCGTGCTTCCAGAACTCGTCGTAGCGCGGGTGCGCCATCCACGCCGCGATGTAGGGCGGCGTCTCGCGCAGGCGGTCGACCCACTGCGCGCGCCAGTCCTCGACGAAGCGGGGGTCGGCGGGACGGGCGTTGAGCGCGTGCATCCACTCGGCCCACTTGAGCATGTCGCTGGCGAGCAGGCAGCCGCCCTGGTAGTGGCAGTCGTCGGCATAGCGGTCGTCGGTCGAGTACATCGTGACGATCGCGCCGAGCTGGGGCGGCCGGCGCGCCGCGACCTGCAGCCCGTTGAAGCCGCCCCACGAGTAGCCGATCATGCCGCAGCGCCCGGTGCACCAGGGCTGCGCGGCGAGCCAGGCGAGCACCTCGAGGGCATCGTCTTGCTCGTTCGCGAGGTACTCGTCGAGGCAGATGCCGTCGGAGTCTCCGGCGCCGCGGATGTCGACGCGCACCGCCGCGTACCCGTGCTCGGCGAAGTAGGGGTGGCGCCCCGCGTCGCCGGCCGCGGTCGCGTCGTCCTTGCGGTACGGCAGGTACTCGAGGATCGCCGGTACCGGGTCGGACTCCGCGTCGGCGGGAAGCCAGATGCGCGCTGAGAGCCGCGTGCCGTCCGACAGCGGGATCCAGACGTGCTCGATCTCTCGGATGGGGCGGCTCACGCGTCACCCACCCGGGGCTCGTTCCAGCCCGGGATCGTCAGCAGCCGGTCGAGCAGCAGCGCGAGCACGGCCGCGGGAAGCGCTCCTTGGATGATGAATGCGGTGTTGTAGCGGTTGAACCCGGCCAGGATCGGCTGCCCGAGTCCGCCCGCGGCGGCGATCGCCCCGATGGTGGCCGCGCTCACGTTGATGACGAGCATGTTCTTCACTCCACCCAAGATGACCGGCATCGCCAGCGGCAGCTGAACCTGCCATAGGCGCTGCACCGGCGACATACCCACCCCCACCGCGGCGTCGAGCGCGTCGGGCTGCACTCCCTCGATACCCGCGATCACGTTGAGCATGATCGGCAGGATCGAGTACAGGACCAGCGCGATGATCACGGGTTCGGCACCGTAGCCGGTCAGCGGGATCGCCAGCGCCATCACCGCGGCCGTCGGCACGGTCTGGGCGAGGTTTCCCAGGTTCACGATGACGTCGCGGAACGGGCGGCCGACCCGTGAGAGCGCGATCGCCGCGAGCGTGCACCCGACGAGCAGAGCGATGCCGCTGGCGACGGCGACGAGATAGAGCTGCTCGCGCATCAGCTGCGGCAGCGGCACGCTCGGGTAGATGACGACCTCCTCGGCGGGCACCAGACGGTGCAGGAGCGCCGCGAAGCCGGCCTCGTCGAAGACCATCCACGCGAGAAACCCGCCCAACGCGACCGCGACCGGCCAGTAGGTGATCACGGCGCGCCGACGCCGCCGGTCGTTCACGAGACACCACCGGTGGCGGCCGCACCGAGCGCGGCGACGAGGGCGTCGAAGTCGATCACGCCGTCGGGCTCGTTGTCGCGCTCGACGATCACGCGCGAGACCCCGCGGTCGACGAACACCGCGAGCGCCTCTTTGAGGCTGGTGGCCCCGGTCACGCGCGGCAGCGCCGCGTCGCCGGGCGCCAGCGGGGCGAGCGGCACCGACTCGAGGGTCTCGCGGGCCATGATCCGCAGTCCGAACCCGCTACCAAAGAAGTCGCGCACGAAGTCGTTTGCCGGGGCGCGCCACAACTCGTGCGCGGTCGCGTACTGCTGCAGGCGCCCGCCCTTGAGCAGCGCGACGCGGTCCGCGAGCTGCACGGCCTCCTCGATGTCGTGGGTCACGAACACCACCGTCTTGCGCAGGCGCCGGTGCAGGCGGCGCAGCTCGGCCTGGAGCCGGTCGCGCGTGATCGGGTCCACCGCGCCGAACGGCTCGTCCATCAGCAGGATCGGCGGGTCGGCGGCCAGCGCGCGGGCCACGCCGACCCGCTGCGCCTCGCCGCCGGAGAGCTGCGCGGGCATCTTGGCGCGGTACGCGTCGGGGGCAAGCCCCACCAGCTCGAGCATCTCGTCCACACGCTCGGCGACGCGCGCGCGGCTCCAGCCGAGCAGGCGCGGGACCGTCGCGACGTTGCGCGCGACCGACATGTTGGGGAACAGGCCGGTGTTCTGGATGACGTAGCCCATCGTGCGGCGGAGCTCCTCGGGCTTGAGGCCGGCCGAGTCGACGCCATCGAGAAGCACGCGCCCCGCCGTCGGCTCGATCATGCGGTTGAGCATGCGCAGGATGGTCGTCTTGCCGGAGCCCGACGGGCCGAGCAGCACCGTGAACTGGCCGTCGGGAATCTCGAGGTCGAGGCCGTCGACCGCCGTGAAGTCCCCGTAGCGTTTGGTGAGGCCGGTGATCTCGATCATGTGCGCAGGCTCCAGCGGTTGAGCAGCGACTCGAGGGCGAGCGCCGAGCGGTCGAAGAACAGCGCCATCATCACGATGGGCACCGTCCCGAGCAAGATCAGGTCGGTCGCGGTCTGCGCCGCCCCGAGGAAGACGAACGTCCCGAGCCCCCCGCCGCCCACGAGTCCCGCGATGATGGCGCCGGCGGTGGTCTGCACGAGCGCGATCCGCGTCCCGGCGACGATCACCGGCATGGCGAGCGGGAGCTCGACCTCGGCCAGCCGCCGCCAGCGGCCCATGCCGACCCCGCGCGCCGCATCGAGCACCGAGCGGTCGAGCGTCGTCATGGCCGAGTAGGCGTTGCGCGCGATGGGATAGGCGGCATACGCCGTCAGCACGAGCAGCACCGGCGCCCATCCCACGCCGCGCACGCCCATGGCCTCGAGGAGCGGGACCTGCTCGGACAGGCTGGTCAGCACGGGGTTGAGCAGCCCGATGAACGCGAGCACCGGTAGGACCTCGAGCACGTTGAGGACGCCGAACACCGCGGGCTCGGTCGCCGGCCGGCGTGCCGCCAGCATCCCGAGCGGCAGCCCGATCACGAGCCCGCCGAGCGTGGCCCCGAGCACGTAGGCGAGCTGCAGACGCACCTGCGCCCAGAACTCCTCGGACACGTTGGCGTACTCGCGCAGGATCGAGAGCGACGCGAGCGACCCCACCAGCAGCAGCACCGCGACGCCGACGAGCGGCGCGTAGGCGACCAGTGCGCGGCGCCAGCCCGGGCGCGTCCACCCGAGTGCCGTGAATACCACGAGATAGGCCGCCAGCAGCATCACCCAGTACGCGACGCCGAGCGACACGCGCGCCACGTCCCCTTGCTCGACCAGGTAGGCGGCGGCCACCGCACCGAGCCGCCAGGTGGCGATCACGGGCACCGCGCCGGCGAGCACACCGCAGGCGACACCGCGCGCGCGGCCGGCCTGCGGCACGAGCGTCGCCACCGCGGCCAGCAGCCACAGCACCGCAAGCAGCCAGCCCCACGGACCGAGCGCCTGGAGCGCGGACTCGGCGGTCCCGTTGGCGATGCGGTTGACGCGAAACACCGCGAACGACGGCGCGAAGGTCGCCGCAATCCCGAGCGCACAGCCCGTGATCGCGACGACCTTCGTGTCGAGTCGTGTCGGTTCGTTTCCTACTGAGACCACTCCGGTTCTCGGCGCAGCGAACCGCGCGCTAGTTCAGAAAGCCGTTCTCCGTGAGGTACTTCCGCGCGACCGCCTTGGGGTCCTGCCCGTCGACGGCGACCGCCTTGTTGAGCTCCTGGAGCTTCTCGAGCGTGAGGCTCTTGAAGACCGGTGCCAGGATCGACTCGATCTCGGGGTAGGCCGCGGTGATCTCCTCGCGGAATACCGGGGCGGGCTCGTAGACCGGGGGCACGCTCTTGGGGTCGGCGAGGACCACCATGCCCAGGTCGGCGAGACCGCCGTCGGTACCGTAGACCTCGGCGGCGTTGACGCCGTCGGTGCCGTTGGCGAGCGCCTTCATGAACTCGGCGGTGACGCCGGTCGAAAGCCCGATGAGCTGGTCCTTGTTCAGGGTGAAGCCGTAGGCGGACTCGAAGCCCTTCAGGCCGAGCGGGTTGTCCATCCACGCCTGCGCGCCGATGAGCTTGACCACGCCGCCCTTGTTCACGTAGGCCGCGAAGTCCTCCATCGTCTTGAGGTTGTTGGCGTCGGCGAACGTCTTCATCACCGCGATGCTCTCGGTGTTGTTGGCCGGCGACGGCGTGAGCCACACGAGCTTGTTCTGCTCGAGGTCCTTGGTCTTGATCTGCTCGTAGCCCTTGGCAGCGTCGCTCCACAGCGGGTCGCTCTCCGGGCCCACGTAGAACGCTCCCGAGCCGGTGTAGTCGACCGAGGCGTCGAGATCGCCCTGCAGCAGCGCCTTGCGCACGACATCGGGGGTGCCGAACTTGGTCTTGTCGGCGGTCTGGATCCCGTTGGCCTCGAGCATCTGGATGATCATGGCGCCGAGAACCGAGCCCTCGGAGTCCAGCAGCGACCCGACGCGGACCTCCGGGCCCTCCTTGGGCGTAACGGCCTTGGTGGTCTCGGATTCGGCGGATGTCTTGGCCGCGGTGCCACAGCCCGAGAGGGCGACGGCGGCGACGGTGAGCGCCAGGAGTAGCGCGAGCACGGTCTTGCGCATGGAAGTGCCTCCATCAGTGGGTGGGGAAACGTTCGCGTGCATCATAGCCGTCGCTTATGTCTGACTGCAAACATCCTTATCGCAGCAGAGTGGCCGGAGGATGTCGCCGAGATCCACGCCCCCGCCCGGTGCCCGCCACAAGACTCTCATGTTGCTCTCATCATCCTCTCATGTTGCGCACCGATGGTGTCTATGGCGCCGAGGCGGACTGTGACACGGCCGACACACGCCCGGCATCCGGCACTACCCGGCAACTCAAGGAGGTCCCTGTGACCGCACCACGCAAGAAACTCGCGGCTCTCGCCGTGACGGTTCTGGCAGTAGCCTTCATGGCAGGCACTGCCACGGTAGCTTCAGCCTTCCCCAACAAGACGAGCGCGTGTACCGGCTGCCACACCAAGGACACCGGTGTCGTCATCACCGCGACGCAGACCGCCAACGACGGTACCAACGCCACCTACAGCGTCAGCGTCTCCAACCCGTGGAACGACGGCGTGACCGGTTGGGCCGTCTTCGATGGCGCCACCAACATCCGCAACGCGTACAACGCGGGCACCTTCACCGTCCCGGTCGGCAAGACCTACACCGTGTGGGGCGTTGCCGGATCCACCGGCATGGGGAGCAACTCCATCACGATCAGCCCCGCGGCTCCCGCGCCCACCGATACCACCGCCCCGACCGTGAGCCTGACCGCTCCGGCCAACGGCGCCGTGGTCTCGGGCAACGTGGCGCTTGCCGCCAACGCCTCTGATGCCGGCTCCGGCGTCAACCGCGTCGAGTTCCGCGTCGACGGCGTGCTCGTCGGCACCGACTCGGCCGCACCGTACACCGGCCTGTGGAACGCCGCGGCCGCCACGTACGGCAACCACATCATCGAGGCCACCGCGTTCGATAACGCCGGCCTTTCGGCCAAGACGTCCGTGACGGTCTCGATCGCCGATACCGTCGCTCCCCTCGTCAGCATCACCGCTCCGGCCAACGGCGCCGTGGTCTCGGGCAACGTGCCGCTGACCGCCACCGCCTCTGACGCCGCCAGCGGTGTCAACCGCGTCGAGTTCCGCGTCGACGGCGTGCTCGTGAGCACCGACTCGGCCGCTCCCTTCACCGGGCTGTGGGACGCGACGCTCGCCGGCGTGGGCAACCACATCGTCGAGGCCACCGCGTTCGACAACGCCGGCCTGTCGACCAAGACGTCGGTGACCGT